>JBBFLL010000008.1:0-91305 GCA_037479045.1 Brevinematales bacterium
ATGAGTTTGATCTTGGGATAGCGAAATTGAAAGGAATAATGAATTTTTCAGTAGGACTTGGGTTTAATTATGTTATGTCGTATTCACATTTGATAGGTATAGACTATGCATTTGAGTATGGAATAAATATGGGTTCATTCAGGCATAATGTGTCATTGACATATAAATATTTGCTACCAGAGAGTGCATTTGCATATAAAGAAGAGCTTAAGAAAGAAAAGGAGTTTGAAGAGTTAATCCAGAGGAAGGCAGAAGAAAACACAAACAAGGTAGAATCAAAGAAGGAAGAACAACCAAAGAAAGAAGAACCAAAGCCAAAGACAAAGAAATAATAAAAAGGGGTTATCCACTGGATAACCCCTTTTTGTAATTCTTGACATTTTATATTTTCTGTAATAAACTTTTTAATATTAGAGGAGGAGTTTCTATGAGTGAAGCAAAAATTCATATTTCAGGAAGACTGGCTTTATCATTGATACTTGGGGGAGGAAAGGGGACAAGACTTTATCCACTTACCAAGGATAGGTCAAAACCAGCAGTGCCTTTTGGTGGAAATTACAGACTTATTGATATTCCTATTTCTAACTGTATTAATTCTGGAATCAATAGAATTTTTGTTATGACACAGTATAATTCAGCATCACTTAACAGACATATTACTCAGACATATAAATTCGATATATTTCACAATGGCTTTGTTGATATTCTTGCTACAGAACAGACTATGGATAATGCCCAGAGTGGATTTTCTCAAGGAACAGCAGATGCTGTAAGAAGAGCACTTAAACATTTAAATCCTTTCAGAGAAGCAAAAAGTGCCCCATATATTCTTATCCTCTCTGGTGATCAGCTTTATAGAATGGACTTTAGAAAGTTTCTTGAACACCATATAGAAAATAAGGCGGATATTTCTATTGGTATTTTACCTGTGCCTGATGAGGATGTGAGTAGATTTGGCATTCTTAATGTGAATGAAAAATGTAAAATACTTGATTTTATTGAAAAACCAAAGAATGAAGATGCAATTAAAAATTGGAAAATTTCAAAGTGTTTTGCTGATAAAGCCTGCAAGGGTAAAAGTTATTTTGGTTCTATGGGTATTTATATTTTTAATATTGATGTCCTCTATGATTTACTTCTCACACATCCAGAAATGCTTGATTTTGGGAAGGAAATAATTCCTTATGCTATAAAGAATGGATATAGTTGTTATGGTTTTATACATGATGGATATTGGGAAGATATAGGAACTATAAAATCATTTCACAGTGCAAATATTGAATTAACAAAAGAAAATCCAGAATTTGATCTTTATGCTACAGGAGCTCCTTTTTTCAGTCATCCGAGATTTCTACCTCCAGCAAGAATTGTAAAAAGTGATGTAAAGAGTTGTCTTATAAGTGATGGAGTTTTCATTGAGAATGCCTCAATAAAGAATAGTGTGATAGGTGTAAGAAGCTATATTCGTAAGAATGTGGTTATTGAGAATTCTATAATTATGGGCGCAGACTACTATGAACATAATTCTGATAATTCAATTCCTATGGGTATAGGTGAGAATACGATCATCAAAAATGCTATTATTGATAAAAATTGTAGAATTGGTAAAAATGTTAAGATAGTTAATGAAAGTGGAATTCTTAATAAGGAAGAAGCTAATTATTCAATAGTAGACGGAATAATAGTGGTAACAAAGAATAGCGTTATTCCAGATGGAACAATTATTTAATTTTTATTCTTTTGGGGAATAAAATAACGAAAGTTTCAACCTTCTTTGGATTAAAATATTGTTAGGTATTTTTTTTCTATAAGTTGAAATTTTTGAATTAGGGTGTTATATTTTAAAATGTAAGTGGAGGTTATTAAATGTATAAAAGGGTTTTAATTATTTTCCTTTTATTAAGTTTTGGTTTTGTCTATTCTCAGAAAAATGTAAAAGAAAAAGATTTTATTGGTGAAGCAAAAGCTAAAGATTTTCAGGATGCGAGAAGAGAAGTTTATGTTGATGTTGTAAGGAATGCTTTAAAATTCGCCATTGGAGATAGAGAATATAATGTAAACAAGGAATCCATAGAAAAGGATTTTTTGTATTATGAAAATGTAAGAAAATATATAATTGGTGAGACTGAAAAAGCTCCAAAAGGAAAAGAAAAAAAGTGGCTTAAGAACAATCGTGATAAAGATGGCTTTCTTGTCTTAAGACTTCAAGCATATGTTAAATTAGATATGCTACTTAGGGATTATGAATTTGTAAAGGTGAAATCTCCTGTTGTTAGTAGTTCATCAGTAAATTCTATATCTATTGTTGTAAGTTCTCAGCAATCATTACCCACTACTCAAAATATTGAAGTGATAAGAGTTGATACCACAAGGTCTTCAAGTTCTATAGCAAATCAACCAGTAGAGGATTTGTCGGGGGTTGATATTTCATCTATAACTGCACTAGTTTTCTATAACCCAAAAGCTCCTTCTATAGTTAAAAATCCAGAGGAAGAAATGTATGCAAAATGGGCAGTAGAGAATCTTAATAAAGAACTATCAGGTATAGGAGTTCAAACGTTTGATCTTGAAACTATGGAAAAACTTTCTCAGGAGAGAGAGATTCTTCATCAGGCAGAGGTTGGTAATGTTGGTATTGGACTTCTTCTTGCTGAGAGAGTATTTGCAGAGCTTTATGCTGAAGTTTCTCCAACTGTAACATATCAGGGGACAAGGGCACATGTTATACTTAATGTTAAGGTTTTTGTTAGAACTACTGGGGCTTTGATAGCTAATATTGAGAAAGGGGGGCAGGAGTATGATTCTCCTTCTCTTGCTGCTTCAATCAAGGTAAGTATGAGAGAAGCCAGTAGAAAAGTGAGAGAGGAACTTATAATTGCTTTAAAAAGATATGTAAGTAGAGGTAGATATTATTTTGTAAGGCTTGTTGGAGTTGATTCATACAGACAGGCTAATACTTTTGTGACAGAACTTCAGAAGATAAATGGAATTGTTTCTGTTAAACTTAAGTCTGGTTCAAAAACTGATAGAGTTTATGATTATAATGTGCAATATAAAGGTAACCCAAATGAATTAATTGATGTTTTACTTAATTCAATGTCACAAAAAGCAGGTTTTGAATCTTTTGATCTTACACAGGTGAGGGGAAATGAGCTTATTTTTAGTCTCGATTGAAATCTCTTAAATAAGGAGGATAGATTATGAAAAGAGTTTTTAAAATTTTAGTTTCTCTGTTAATTATGGGGTTGGTATTTTCTTGTGGTAATAAAAAACCACAGCCAGTAGCTGTTCCTGAACCAAGTAGTGGAACGAGTGAGGCTCCACTTATAAAGATTCACGTTATACAGAAGAGCACAAACCCAACACCATACTGGGTTAATAAGAAGTGGGAAATTGGAAAAGACGAACTCGGTAGAAAAGTTATTTTTATGACTGTTGAAGGTCAGAGAAATACTAAGGAAAAGGCTGAGATCGAAGCAGAATCAAAGAAGATTGCAAGACTTTCAGAACTTATTAAGCAGGTTGCTACAAGAGAATTTGCTGTTGCAAAACAGGGAATGCTTAATGATGAAACTGAGCTTGATACATACTTTGAAGAAACAATAGCTGCTGTCTCAAAGAATGTGAATATCAGTGGTGCTATGAATGTTGAAGATTACTGGGAATATATTCAAGAGACTCAGGGTGAATCTTCAAAAACTTACTGGAGATATGTAAAGAGATATGCTATGGATTATGAAACTTATCAGAAGGCAGTAAAACAAGCATGGGAACCAGTTGCAAAGAAAGTTCCACCAGAGCTTAAGAATAAGGCACAGAGTGTTCTTGAGAATTTAAGCAAATCTCAGGATTTAAGCGAATAATTTTTAGATTCTATACCCCACGATTATTATCGTGGGGCTTTTTTTTTATTTATAAATTACAAAATAATTTTGCTCATTGGAATGAGTGAGATTTTCTATATAGATGTTTAAAAATTTAATTTCAGTTATTCCAAAATTAAATTCCAAGTCCTGTCTTAACCTCTCTGAAATTCTTTCTGAGAATTTAACAAAATCTGTTTTTTCAGAAAGCTCAATGTATATGTGTAAACCAACGAAATTTTTCTTAAAAATATCTACTTTAACATTTACATTTTCAATGCCATTAAAGGTAAGTATTGTATTTTCAGTAAAAGTTTTGATTGAATCCTCACTGAAAAATAGATTTATTTTTTCTGATTTACCTATAACATAAGATGTTGAATTTTTTGAAAAAATTTCAAATGCAATGATGAGAATGGGTAAAGACACAAATAAAGAAGCGATAATACCGGAAAATTCAAAAAAGTTTATTTTCATTTTTGTGATAAAAAATTCACTCCAGTTAATTCCAGGATAGTAAGAAAGAAAAACTATATAAAAAATTATTCCGGTTATAATTGAGATTGCGATAAATGTCCAGAATAGATAATTTTTTAATTTTGTAATGTATTTCTTTTTAAGGTTCATAAACACCCTGTAAATTTATGAAAATATCCTTAACCTTCAGGTTGAGTTTTTTTTCAATTTGAGTTTTTATATCTTTTGAAACTATCTCACAAACGGCAATAGCATTTTTTGAAAAAATTGCTTTCAAATAAATGCTGATAGAAACCCCATTATTGGTGTAACGAACAACAATGGGGTCTAACTTTAAGAAACCAAATAATTTTTCCCTATCAGCTATTCTTGCTTCCTCAGATTTTGCGAGAGCGAGTGAAACTATATCCTCTACAACCTTTTTGTCTATCTTATAAAATTTCATTTTTCAATACTGAAATTTTCAAGAAATTTTGTAGAATAATTGCCTTTTATTATATCAGGGTGCTCAAGTAGTTTTTCAAAAAACGGGATAGTTGTTTTAACTCCAACAATCTTATATTCTTGCAAAGCTCTTTTCATTCTTGCGATTGCCTCATCTCTATTTCTACCCCATGCAATAAGTTTTGCAATAAGTGAGTCATAGTACTTTGGTACTTCATAACCAGCGTAAACATGGGAATCAATTCTTATTCCCGGTCCACCTGGTGTTCTATATTCTTCAATCTTTCCTGGTGTTGGCATAAAGTTCTTAAATGGATCTTCAGCATTTATTCTACATTCTATGGCATGTCCATTAAATTTAACATCTTCTTGCTTGAAAGAAAGTCTTTCTCCCATAGCAACAAGTATTTGTTCCTTTACTATATCAACAGATGTTATCATTTCTGTAACTGGATGTTCAACCTGGATTCTTGTGTTTACTTCCATAAAGTAGAACTTACCATTCTCAAATAGGAATTCCATAGTTCCTGCACCAACATATCCTACTTTGCTTACTCCTTTTCTTACTGCTTCACCCATAGCTTCTCTTATTTCTGGAGTTAAAGCCGGGCTTGGTGCTTCTTCTAATAATTTTTGATGTCTTCTTTGAATTGAACAATCTCTTTCTCCAAGATGGACAACGTTACCATATTCATCTGCTAAAAATTGTATTTCAATATGTCTTGGATTTTCGAGATATTTTTCTACATAGACGTCTGGATTTCCAAAAGCTGCTTTTGCTTCTCCCTGAGCAATAGGAATGATGTTTTTTAATTCATCTTCTGACCAGGCTACTCTCATTCCCTTTCCACCACCACCAGCTACAGCTTTAACGATAACCGGATAGCCAACTTCTTTTGCAAATTCTATTGCTTCCTCTACTTTTTCAATAACATCCGTACCGGGAGTAACAGGAACACCCACAGATCTCATTGTTTTTCTTGCCTTGTCCTTATTACCTAATAACTCAATTACTTCTGCTGATGGACCAATGAATGTTATTTTGTGATCCTTACATATGCTTGAAAATTTTGGGTTTTCGGCAAGAAAACCATATCCAGGATGGATAGCATCTGCTCCAGCTATTTCTGCTGCACTTATTATCGCAAAAATGTTGAGGTAGCTGTCTTTTGAGAGAGCAGGTCCTATGCATATATCCTGATCAGATATTTTGGTATGTAAACATTCTTCATCTGCTTCAGAGTGTATAGATATAGTTTTTATACCAAGTTCCTTTGCGGCTCTTATAACTCTCACTGCTATTTCGCCTCTATTGGCTATTAAAATTTTTCTAAACATTTTTCCTCCAGATTATTACTTAGAGTTTGTTTCTATTCTCATTAATGGTTGACCATATTCAACAGCCAGCCCTTCTTCTACAAGTATTTCTTTTATTTTTCCACCTTTTTCTACCTTTACATCCTGAAGAACACCGAGCACACTTACATGCCCAATTATATCTCCTTCTTTTACAACATCTCTTAGCTTTACATAATTTTCACCCGTTTTTGGATTGATTCTTGTAAAATAACCGATCCATTTTGATTTTACTTCGTAGATTGATGGCTCTGTCTGCTTTGGAGTTTGATTTTGTTCGCTAACATTTACAGGTTGAATTTGAGGAGTTGCTATCTTAACTTCGGGAGCTTTTTTTGCAATTTTCATTCTTATAGCGGTGTTATCATTTCTTAATTCAACTTCACTTATGTTTTCACTGTCAAAGATTTTATAAATCTTTTTTATTTCTTCTATGCTTACCATTTTAGCCTCCTATTTTACTCTTTCTATATATCTATCGTCTCTGGTATCGACTTTTATTTTTTCACCTACTCCAACAAATAAAGGGACCTGAACAACAGCCCCTGTTTCAAGTTTAGCAGGTTTTGAACCACCACTTACTGTATCTCCTCTTACACCCGGGTCAGTTTCAACAACTTCAAGTTCAACAAACATTGGAGGTGAAATGAGAATTATCTCACCTTCATATACAGAAGCTTCACAGATCATTTCATTTTTAAGATATTTTAATCCTTCTCCAGCAAGTTCTTTTGAGACATGAAATTGTTCAAAAGTTTCCATATCCATAAACACAAGGTTATCTCCCTCTTCATAAAGAAGTTGCATTTCCCTTGTTTCTACCATTACGTCTTCAAGTGGTTCTCCAGCTTTAAAAGTTCTTTCTACTACAGTGTCTTTTTTTATATTTCTTAATTTTGTTCTGACAACTGCTCCACCTTTTCCAGGTTTGTGGTGTTGATAAAAGAGTACTGCATAAAGTTCTCCATCTAATTTTAAGATCATACCTTTTTTAAGATCATTTGAAGTTGTCATTATTATCCTCCATTTATAAATTTCTATAAATCATAATCTGAATTTGTTAAAACTTCGCATCCATTTTTTCTTACAACAACCATATCTTCAAGTCTTATACCACATATTTCTGGTATATAAATTCCCGGTTCTATTGTAAAAACCATTCCTTCTTCAAGGATAGTTTCAGACCTTGAAGATATAGATGGACTTTCATGTATTTCAAGTCCTACACCATGTCCTGTTGAGTGCCAGAAATTTTGTGCATAACCAGCCTTTTCTATGACATTGTAGGCTGCCTGATGTACTTCTTTAGCCATAACACCCGGCCGAACAATTTTTTCTGCTTCTTTTAATGCCTTAAGAACAATTCCATGCAATTTTAAAATTTCTGACCCAATTATTTTACCAAAATAAAAACATCTTGTAAAGTCTGAGCAATATCCATTTTTTTTAATACCGTAATCAAACATTATTACTTCTTCTGATTTTATTTTTTTTTCACTTGCTCTGCCATGAGGAAGGACTGTTCTATCTCCAGAAGCCACTATTGTATCAAAAGACATTTTTTCTGCTCCGTTTTTTCTAAGAAAGTATTCAAGTTCTGAAGCAAGTTCTATTTCTGTTTTGTCTTCTTCTATTTTTGGCAAGATAATATTATATGAAAGTTCTGTGAGAATTAAGTTTTGTCTTATGATTTCTATTTCAAGTTCATCTTTTTTCTCACGCATTTTTTTTACTAAATTTGAGTCTTTTGTTTCTATCATATTTTCAAGTAGAATTAAGGATAGATTTTCTCCAAATTCAAATTTCATATCTTTTTTTGAAATAAAAAGTCTTTCAATCTTATCTTTTTTCAGATTGTTTAAGATTACTTCTATTGTTTTTCTACCAGAAACATCGTAAACATTGAGTTCTATCTTTTTTTCTCTTTTTATCTGTTCGATAAATCTGAGATCGGTAAAAAAGGCGATTTCATTTTGCTTTATTATTAAATATGAATCTTCTCCTGTAAATCCAGTGAAATAATGTACTTCTTCTGGTAAAGTTATAAGAAAGGCTTCTTTTTCCTGTATATTTGAAATTAATTTTTCTATTCTTTGCAGAAAAAAGTTTTTTTGCATCTTATTGTCCTTTGCTCAAATTTGTAATCTCATTTTCAAGATATTCAATTTCTTTGTCTATTTCTTTTATTGCTTTGTTTATATCGTTTAAGGAATAATCTTTTCCATTGAATACAGAATAGTATATTTCAATCCAGTTTTCATAGAAATGATCAACTTCTTTTATTAATTCATCGAGTTTTTTAAGTTTTTGTCTATTTGATGGTGGTTGTAAATTTTCTCTTGCTTTGCTTTCCAGAAATATGTCCATTTTTGATACAACTTTTTCCTGTTTTGGTTGGGTAGAAGGTTTTTGTTGTTTGATAAAGTTTGCAAAGAATCCTTCTTCACTTTCGATTGTATTTGTTTCATTTTTTTGTAAGATAGTAGCTTTAACTTTTATATAAAAATTTCCACCTGCTGAATCTGTTGATATAAACCAGTTTGCCTGAAAAATTCCTTCTGGTTGTATTTTTTTTGTTTCTATTATTCTTTCTCCTTCTGTGAGGTAAAAACCCTCTGGCAGGGTTATCTCAAGAGAAAGTTTCTCTATCTCATTCTGGCTTTTGTTTATTAACATTGCAGTTATGGGTACAGGTAGCTCTTTTGGTTCTTTGGGAATGTTGAGAGAAAGGATAATGTCTTCTTCAGTAATGACGTTTCCGCCCATAACTCCATAAATTGTTGCACCTTCAAGGGTATCGTTTTTGTATAAATCTTTTGGGTCATAAAATATTCCTACAGCTCCATCAAATTGTGTTGTCCCTCTTCTTCTGAAGTCATAAGAATTATTCGGTGAAAGTCTCCATAAATCTGAGAGTCTGTCCCAGGTGGCAAAGACAACTCTATCAGGTTTTATTGCCCCATAGTTATTTACAATTCCTTGAACCTTTATAGTTGGATTATCTATTGAATCGTATGTGCTCCAGCTAATAGGAATGTCATCTCCAGAGATTTGTAATTCGTTTGAAAAAATTCCTTTTCTTGTAATGTTAAAAAAACTTGCCTCTTTATTGTCAAGGAGAATGTCGAAAATATATGCAAGACCAGCTTTTATTTTCCCACCTCTATTGACTATTGTTGTATTTATTAGCATATTGTCTTCAAATCCTGTAGAGGGATTTTTTATTATTTTTATTTCTTGAAGAATAGAGAGATTTTTATATTGCCAGGCAGATATTATTTTGTTTTCACTTATGTATGGCTTTTTAAGCCAGCTTCCCTTTGGATGTCCATAAATAACTGTTTCTCCATCTATATAAATAGCAGTGAGGCTTGTGGGGGGCATTTTACTGTAGAGAAGATTTTTGTTGTTGTCAACAGAAGAAAGAGGGTCGCCTTCTATTGTTTGAAGTGTAAATCTTCCACTTTCTTTATCTACTGTTATTGCAATATAATTATTTGATAGAGTTACTCTTTCAGCAAATAAATAACAATTCAAAAGAAGTAAAAAAATAAATAATCTATTTTTCATTGTCACCCTCTTTTGTTATTGCAGATTCGTTGAGTAATTCGAGTTTAATTTCAAGTAATCTTTGTTTTATTTCGAGTAATCTTGAAATTTTATTAAGCAATTCTTTTTCTTTTTCAAGTTTTTGCTTTCTTTCCTGCTGTTTTTGGATGTCAATGTTGGTTTTTGTCGTTATTTGTGTTATATTTGTTTCATTTTTACTTATTTCGGAAAATGTTTTTAAAATTTCTCTTACTTCATAAGCAAAAGATGAGGAGGGATATTCAGAGAGAATTCTCTGGTATGACTGAATAGCCTTTTCTCTTTCTCCCTTTTTTTGGTAAGCTCTTCCGAGCCAGTAATATGAGGCACTGAGAAGATTTGCATCATAAGAAGAATATTTAATAGTAAATTCTTCCAGAACACCAATACCTTCATCAAGTCTTTCAGATATTACGAGAGTTCTACCAAGTTTGTAAAGAGTATTTGGATAAATTTCCTCATCAAAAAATTTTTCAAGAACTATTCTGTAATTCAGAATAGATTTCTTAAAATCTTCTTTGAGAAAGTAAATTTCTCCAAGAAAATAGTGTGATTTGGCAATATATTCTCTATAAACTTTTATATTTCTGTTAGGATTTCTTGTGATTTTTATAAAATTTGATTCAGCCTTTGATATATTCCCATTCGCAAATTCTGAAAGGGCTTCTTTATATAAAGAGCGAACGTTGCCAATATCCTGAGAAAATAAATAAGAAGAAAAAATAAAAAATATTAAAAAAAACCTATTCATATAATCCTTATTCATTAATAATTCAAAAATTAACAAATTATAATTGTATTAATGCATTAAGTCAAGAAAATAAGAGGGAGATTTTTTTGACAAAAACTCTTTTTTTTGTTAAAATATATAAGTATAAGGTTGAGCCGCTAGCTCAGTCGGTAGAGCATCACACTTTTAATGTGAGGGCCCTGGGTTCGATCCCCAGGCGGCTCATATACCTTTCTTGAGGGTTTTGATGTCAATTTTTCATCCCCTTTATATTTCCTCATTAAGTTTCAATAATAATGTATGGCTTGCTCCTATGGCTGGTTTTACAAACCCACCTTTTAGAAGAATGTGTCTTGATTTTGGTGCTGGAGCATCTTTTTCTGAAATGGTAAGCGTTGAAGGAATAATAAGAAACAATAAAAGAACCTTAACTTATATCGAATGTGTGAGTGATAATGATATAATACAGATTTTTGGTGGTGATTATAACTCTTTCTACAAAGCATCAAAAATTCTATCAGAAAGGTTTAACATAAAGGTTATTGATATAAATTTTGGTTGCCCAGTAAGAAAGGTTGTAAGAGGTGGAGCTGGTTCTTTTTTACTCAAATATCCAGATAGAATGGCAGATATAGTTAAGGCTGTTAAAGATGGTGGAATAGAAATGGTATTTGGAAAGATAAGAGCTGGCTTTGATTCTGAAGAGCTTGAGAAGATTATCCCATCTATAGATAAGGCTGGAATAGACCTTATAACTCTTCATGCACGACTTGCCATTCAGTTTTATAGTGGTGTGGCAAATAGAAATTACATCATTAAGGCAAGGAGCCTTACAGATAAGATTTTGATAGCAAATGGCGATATAAAAACACCAGAGGATGTTGAAAATATGCTAACTGAAACCAAAGCAGATGGAGTTATGATTGGTAGAATGGCGATAGAAAAACCATTTATATTTAAAATGGTAAAGGATTATTTTGCTCTTGGTAGTTATGAAAATATAGAAAATATAGACTTGAGAGATCTTGTAGTTAATTTTGTTAATAGTTATTGTAGCTATTACAAAAATGATAATATAGTGGGGATAAGAGGAATTTTGCTTGGAATGATCAAGAGATTCCCTTTTGCAAGAGAATTAAGAGACAAAGTGGCAAAAGTGAAAACATCGAAAGAGTTTTTCACTGTTATGAGGGAGGTTTGTTATGATTGATATGACAGAAGGGGCTATTGGAAGAAAGATTTTCAGATTTACTATTCCACTTTTTATGGGGAATGTTTTTCAACAGCTTTATAATATGGTAGATAGTATAATTGTAGGGCAGTTTGTTGGTAAAGAAGCTATTGCTGCTGTTGGTATGAGCTTTCCTGTTATGTTTCTTGTGATAGCTCTTATGATGGGAGCAACTATGGGGCTCGGTGTTTTAATATCGCAATTTTTTGGTGCTAAAAATTTTATGTCTTTACAACGAACTATAGCTACAGGTTTTATATTTGCTTCTATTTTTTCTTTTTTTATTATGGCTTTTGGATTGCTTTTTGCGGATTCAATACTCATATTTTTAGCTACACCTGCAGATGTTTTTAATAGAGCTTCTTCATATATGAGAATTATTTTTTTGGGTATGCCACTTTTGTTTGGATATAACTTTCTTGCGGCTGTTTTAAATGGGCTTGGAGATTCCAAAACGCCACTTATATTTCTTATCATTGCCACCTGTATAAATATTGTTCTGGATTTGTTGTTTGTTATAGTTTTTAAATGGGATGTTATGGGGGCTGCAGTTGCAACTGTTATTGCTCAGGGAATTTCTTTTCTATTTGGTTTAATATTTTTACTTAAGAACAACAAAATTTTCTCATTTAATAAGGAAAGTTTTGTTTTTGATTTTGAGATTTTTGTTAAAAGTATAAAGATAGGTATTCCTTCTGGAATTCAACAGCTTATTGTTGCTTTTGGAATAATGGTGCTTGTTAAGATAGTAAACTATTTTGGTACAAATGTTCTTGCTGCCTATACAGCGGCTACAAGGATAGAGTCCTTTGCGATGATGCCGATTATGAATTTCAGTATGGCAATTTCTACTTTTGTAGCACAGAATCTTGGTGCTGGAAAGATAGATAGAATAAATAAAGGTGTAAAAAGCACTTTGATTATGGTTTTATCTATTTCACTTATAACTACGATTTTGATAATGATTTTTGCTCCTTTTGTCATTTCACTTTTTAATAGAGATGCTCTTGTCATAGAGATTGGTACAGAATATTTAAGGATTGTTCCTATCTTTTATTTTGTTTTTGCTATTATGTTTGTGTTTAATGGGGTTTTAAGAGGAGCTGGTGATACGGTTGTGCCTATGTTTTCTTCTCTTATTTCACAACTTTTGTTAAGAATTCCAGCCGCATATTTCTTATCAAAAATATGGGGGCATAGGGGGATATGGTTTGGAATTCCAGCTGCTTGGTTCTTTGGGATGGGTTTTTCTTTTGTTTATTATAAGATTGGTAAGTGGAAAACAAAAAGGCTTGTAAAACCATCTTTAGAAGAAGAAGCCTTTATAGAAGTAGAAAAATTGTAATTTTTTAAAAATTTAATTTTTTATATTGACATTTCTCAAAATTTTGTTTAGTATAATAATATCCTTATTGCAAGGAGGCTTTTATGAGATTTTTTAGTTTTTTAGCCATTCTTTTTATTTTGAGTTCTAATTTGTATTCTCTTGAGTTTAAGGATCTTGGATTTCCTTTCAAGAGAATGGTTTATGATGCATTAAAAATTACAGGTGATGAAGTTAAAAATGTAACAGTTAAAAAAGATACAGCAAAAATTCTTGAGTTTACCTATCAGGGTAAATCTTACAGGGCAGAAGTTTTTGTATACGGGGCTATTTACCTTGAAAGGGAAGGACAGAATCCTCTACTCTTGAGCTTTGACATAAGGGAATACAGATTTGGTTCAAGGTTTATTGCTTTAAGGGAGTGGTGATAATTTCGCCATCCTGAAGTGTGGTTTTAAGTTGCTTTATTTTGTTTCTATCTTTGATTGATTTGAGTAATACCCAGTTTTGTTCTTCTTCGTTAAAATAATGAGTTATTGAGTATCCACGAGAAAGTATAGTATTTGGATTGAGCATTTTTAATTTTTCAGTTTGTAATGAAAGCAAGTGTCTGATTTTTGTAATATTTTCTTGCATTTTATTCTCAAGTCTTATAGAAAGATTGTCAAGGAAAAGACTTTTTTGTTCGATGTCGTCTTTCAGCTTGTTGTATAAATATTGTGTTCCATAATGGGAAATAGTTTTCTTAATATTCTGGATATAATTTTCAATAAATGTGGTCAATCTGTTATAGATATTTTTGAGTTTTATTTTTATTTCTTCTCTATCTCTTACAACTATTTCTGCTGCTGCTGATGGAGTGGGGGCTCTTAAGTCTGCAACGTAATCTGCAATTGTATAGTCTATTTCGTGTCCTACAGCAGAAACAATCGGTATCTCTGAATTAAAAATTGCTCTTGCTACAATTTCCTCATTAAAGCTCCATAAATCCTCTATAGAACCACCACCTCTTCCCACAATCAAGACGTCTATTTTGTTTTTAAATTTTTTGTTTGCAATTTCAATGGCTTTGGCTATTTCATATTGGGCATTTTCTCCCTGAACAGCTACAGGGAATATTATGACGTGGACGTTTGGGGCTCTTCTATATGTAATATTCAGAATATCTCTTATAGCGGCGCCAGTTGGAGATGTAATGACACCTATAACTTCAGGATATTCTGGAATTTTTCTTTTTCTGCTTTTATCGAATAGACCTTCTGCTTCAAGTTTTCTTTTTAATTCTTCAAATTTTTGTTTTAATATACCTTCCCCAAGCAAATCAATTTGTTCTACAAAGAGGGTGATGTATCCTTCTTTTTTGTAATAACTTATCCTTCCGAAGACTATGATTTCAAGACCTTCTTTGAGAAGTTTATCATTTTTCTTTGCTGGAGAATTATTCATCAAAACAGCTGAAATCTTTGCATTTGCGTCTTTAATGTTGAAATAAATATTGCCATTTTGATGAAACTTAAGGTTTGAAACTTCACCTTTAACCCATAAAGCTGGAATTTCAGTGATAAGTGAATGAATAGCCTCTGCTACCTGTGAAACAGAAAAAATCTCTTTTTCTAAAACAGGCATTATTTGATGTTGTATCTCTTCTTAAATCTGTCAACCATACCACCTCTTTCGACAGTTTTCTTCTGTCCTGTGTAGAATGGATGACATTTTGAACAGATTTCAACATGTATTTCTGGAACTGTTGTTCTTATGACAAATTCATTACCGCAGGTGCATGTTACTTTTGTATCATATAAAGCTGGGTGAATACCTTCTTTCATACTTCACAAACCTCTTGCAATATTTTATTTTCATATTATATTTTAAAATAAAAAATTAGTCAAGTTTTATCTAAGTTCGACTTCTCCATTGCCTTCTGTTATTTCACCAATAAGGTAAGACTTGTAGCTATTTTCATTGAAAAATTTCATTAATTCAAACTGTTTTTCTTTTGAAACTATTAATGTCATACCTATTCCCATATTGAATACTTTGTAAGCCTCTTTTTCATCAACTTCACCTTTTTCGATAATAAAATCCATCTCTGGTTTCTTTTTCCAGCTATTTTTGTGGATAACTGCTTTCATATTGTCGGGCAGAACTCTTGAAAGATTTCCTTCTATTCCTCCGCCCGTGATGTGGGCAATGCCGTGAATGTGCTTTCTATATTTTTTTAATGCCTTAATTATGATTGGAGAGTATATTTCTGTGGGAGTTAACAATATATCGCCCAGAATTCCAAACCCGTAGTTCTCTTTGTATGAAAGTCCTTTTTCTTTTACTATCTTTCTTATGAGTGAATAACCATTGGAATGAAAACCAGATGAGGCAAGACCTATTACTATATCGCCTTTTTTCACTTCGGTTTTCTTTATAATATCTTTTTTTTCAACAACACCAACTGAAAAACCAGCTAGGTCAAATCCATCTTCTGGATATACATCTGGTTGTTCGGCTGTTTCTCCACCTATGAGGGCACATTCTGCAAATTTGCATGCTTTTGAAATACCTTCTATAACCTTTAAATACATTTCTTCCTTGAGTTTTCCTATGGCTATATAATCAAGAAAAAATAGAGGTTTTGCTCCCTGACAGACGATATCATCAACACACATAGCAACAAGATCAAATCCAAGCCCGCCGAATTTTTTCATTTCTTCTGCGATGAGTATCTTTGTCCCAACTCCATCTGTTGAAGAAACAATTACAGGATTTTTGTATTTTTTGAGTTCAAATAATGCTCCAAATCCTCCAATTCCCTCTAAAACTCCGTCTATATATGTTTCTTTAGCCATTCTTGAAATATCTTTTACAAGGTTGTCGGCTTTTTCTATATCTACTCCTGCCTTTTTGTAGTCCATAAAACCTCCTATTAATTCCCTGAGATTCTTTGTTTAGCCATATCTTCATCAAGATGGCAGTTTTTATATTTTTTGCCACTACCGCACCAGCATGGATCATTTCGTCCGAGTTTTTCTCTTCTGATTACCTGTGAGCTTGATTTTTGAGGCATTTGTTGACTCATAGCACCGAATTGTCCGAATTCCTGATGCATTTCGTTGATTTTTCTGGTCGGTAAAACTTCTTCTTCTTTTGGCAATAGCTCTGCTTTTACCTCAAGTCTTGAAGCAAGGGATAATGCCTCAAGCATAAACTGATTTTTCATATTGTTGAACATTTCAAAGGATTCAAGTTTATATTCAACTATTGGATTTTTTCCTGCATAACTTCTGAGATATATACCTTCCTGTAATGAGTCTATATTTCTCAAATGTTCTTTCCATCTTGTATCAAGTGTAGTAAGTAAAACAAACTTTAAAGCCTCTCCTTTTATTTCTTCTGGTATATTAAGCCTGTCCCAAGTTACAGCTTTTATATCTTTACAAAGCATTTCAAATGCTGTTTCAAAATTTTTGCCTCTGTAGTCTGATTTTAAATCAGCAAAAAATGTAAACTTAAACCATTTTTCAATTTTGTCCATATCCCAGCTTGAAACATTCTGATAGTTATCAAATGTTGTTGAAAGAAAGTTTAAAGCTACATTTTTGATAATTTCATCTATAAGATTATAATTGTTGTGAATGTCAAGAATTCTATCTCTTATACTGTAAATATAACTTCTCTGTTCATTCATTACATTGTCGTATTCAAGAAGATTCTTTCTTATTTCAAAGTTTCTCTGTTCTACTCTTTTCTGGGCTCTTTCTATGGCTTTTGATATCATTGCACTCTGAATTTCTTCATCTTCACTGAAGCCAAGAGATTGCATAAGTTTCATTCTGTTGTCCATACCAAAAAGCCTCATAAGATCGTCCTGTAATGAAACATAGAATTGTGATGAACCTGGATCTCCCTGTCTACCTGAACGACCTCTGAGCTGATTGTCTATTCTTCGAGCTTCGTGTCTTTCACTACCTATGACGTGCAAACCACCAACTTCTTTTACTCCCTCTCCAAGTTTGATGTCTGTTCCTCTACCAGCCATATTTGTTGCAATTGTTACAGCTCCGAGTTGTCCTGCCTGAGCTATTATTTCTGCTTCTTTTTCATGATACTTTGCGTTTAAGACGTTATGCCTTATTCTCTTCTGGTTTAATAACTTGGAAAGAATTTCTGATTTTTCAACCGAAATTGTTCCAACAAGAATTGGTTGACCTTTTTTGTGTCTTTCTTCTATGTCTCTTATTATTGCTTTGAATTTGGCATTTTCGTTTATGTAGATTTTGTCTGGATAATCTATTCTCTGAACTGGAACGTTTGTAGGAATTACAACAACATCAAGTTTGTAAATTGCATAAAATTCTGTAGCTTCAGTCTCTGCTGTTCCAGTCATACCAGCAAGTTTTTCATACATTCTGAAATAATTCTGAAAAGTTATCGTTGCGAGTGTTTGAAATTCCTGCTTTATGTTTACCCTTTCTTTTGCTTCTATAGCCTGATGAAGTCCATCTGACCATCTTCTTCCTGGCATTTTTCGTCCAGTGAATTCGTCTACTATAACAACCTCACCATTTTCTACTACATAGTCAACGTCTCTATGGAAAAGATGGTGGGCTCTTATTGCCTGAATGACGTGGTGAACAATTCTACTATTTTTAGGAGAAAACAGATCTTTTATACCAAGTAATTCTTCTACTCTTTCTATACCCTGTTCTGTAAGAACGGCAGATTTATCTTTTTCATCAATAGCATAATCCCCTGTTCCTTCTATTGGTTCGTTTTTTTCATTTACTTCTGCTCTTGAAAGTCTTGGAATTATTTTATCTATCTTATAGTAAAGGTCTGTTGCTTCTTCTGATGGACCTGAGATTATGAGAGGGGTTCTTGCCTCATCAATAAGAATAGAGTCAACTTCATCAACTATAGCAAAATAGTGTTTTCTCTGCACCTTTTGATCCATAGAAAACACCATATTATCTCTTAAGTAATCAAAGCCAAACTCATTATTTGTTCCGTAGGTTATATCACAGTTGTATGCTTCTTTTCTTGAACATTCTACAAGCCTTGTTGAGTATTTTGATATATCGTCCCATTCTACTCTATAAGATTTTTCGTGGTTTATTACTCCAACAGATAACCCAAGAAATTTATAGATAGGTCCCATCCATGTTGCGTCTCTTCGTGCTAAATAGTCGTTTACAGTGACAAGATGACAGCCTTTTCCAGTGAGAGCATTGAGATAGAGGGCAAGCGTAGCTACAAGAGTTTTACCTTCACCTGTTTTCATTTCTGCAATCATTCCTTTGTGAAGCACATATCCACCTATAAGCTGAACATCAAAATGCCTCATGCCGAGAGTTCTTTTTGAAACCTCACGAACAGTAGCAAAACTTTCTACAAGAAGGTCATCGAGGGTTTCGCCCTTCGCAAGTCTTTCTTTAAATTCAAGAGTTTTTCTTGAAAGTTCATCGTTATTTAAGCTGCTTATAGTTGGTTCTATTTGATTTATTTTTTCAACATAAGGTTTGATTTTCTTTAAATCTCTTTGCTGTTTTGTACCTATGAAGAGAGAAACAATTTTGTCAAAAAGAGGCATTTTAATCTCCTGTTAAAAATTTTACCTATTAAAGAATAACAGAGGCTTTTTAAAAAGTCAATTTTGTAATTCTAAATATTGCTTTTGGGAAAAGAAGATCTTATTAAGAATAAAGCAGTTATTAACTTGAAAATTTTGGATAAATATTTTTAAACCATAAATTTGAAACTTTTTCCTTTTTTTAAGACTTATTATATAATAATGCAAAAATTTTTAAGGATCAATAATGCTAAAAAAATACATTTTGCTTATTTTTATACCTATTTTTACTTATTCTTTTGAGCTTGATTTTGAAAAGGCATTAAATATTTCTCTTTCTAACAACAATGAGTTAAAAATTCTTGAAAAAGAGCTGACGGTAGCAAAACTTAAGGTAAGTGGAAATTTTGCGAATCTATATCTACCTTCTATAAGTGCGGGTGGTAATTTTACGTATCAATTTTTTACAAATGGTGAAAATACAACTACCTATGTTCAGGGAGATAGAACTATTGAGATTACAAACCAATTTCCTGATAACTATACGCTTTCAATTGGAGTTGATAAACAACTTTTTGCTGGGTTTAAAAATGTTAACAATTATCAACTGGCAATATTAGATTTTGAACTCAAGCAAAAAGAGTATAGAGACAAACAAAAAGAGATATGGCAGAATTTGTTTGAGTCCTATTTTAAATTAATTCTTATTAACTCAAAATTAGAAACCTTAAAATTTAATTTGCAATTTTCATCAAATCAATTAAGACAGAGTGAAGAAAAATTTAAACTCAATCTTATAACACTTTTTGAGCTTAATCAGACAAACATAAACCTTAAGAATGAATATCTTAATTACCTTCAATATTTGAATGAATATAAAAAAGAAGAACAAAATTTAATGAAGATTATGGGTGTAAATACAAATTTAACTCCTCTCGATACAATAGATAGTGTTTCAAAATATATTTCTAATGATGTGCCTGAAAAAGAAGAAGCAAAAAAGATTGTTTTATCAAATAATTTACAATGTGTAACATATGATTATAATCTCAAGAAAGAAGAGATAAATAAAAATACTCTTGAATGGTCAAGGTTGCCAGCAGTTTATGCTTCTTTTGATTATCGATGGAGATATGAAAGAGATAATATAGCAATAAACAAAAGAAGCTGGCAAAGAAACTGGCAGGTTGGATTGTCATTTTCTTTGCCTATAGATTCAATTTTGCCTGATTCTTCAACTGATATATCTATAAAGCAATCAAAAGAAAATATTGAAAAAATAAAATTGCAAAAGAAAAGCTATGAATCTGATCTATTTAACACAATAGAAAATTATTATTCAGATTTAAACTATTATTCTCAGGCTGTCAAAATATCAGAAGAAAGACTTAAATTAGCAACTGAAAACTTAAACTATGCTAAAAAACTCAAGGAATTGAAAAGAATAAATGATCTTGAATATGCCCAATATGAATTATCATACTTGAATACACGAGATGATTATTATTCGATTTTGTATAACTATTATCTGTCACTTGCAAAAATTTTAAGAAATTTATAATTCTTCTGGAGGAAAAATGAAGAAAAAAAACATTTTATTTATAATACTCTTAATAGTCTTAGTGGGGTTGGTTTTTTTCTATTTTAATTTCTTCAGAAAAAAGGAATATAATTTTCAGACGGTAAAAATAGAAAGAGGGGAAATAACGAAAACAATTTCTACAACAGGCACTTTAAAGTATATTAAATCAGTAATTGTATATCCCAACATAGCTGGAATAGTAGATAAAGTATATGTAGATTTTAACAGTCGTGTTCGCAAAGGGCAACTACTTGCAACGTTAAACAATGCAAGCTATAAAATTGCCTTAAAAAAGGCAGAACAGAATATTATCCAATCTTCAAATTCAATGATTAACTATGCAAAGGAATACAAAGATATATTGAAACTTTATGAAGCAGGATTTAAATCAGAAAATGAACTCTCTACAGCAAGATATAATTATGAAAATGCTGAAGCAAGTTATAAAACAGCTCTTCTTGAGTATGAAAATGCAAAGTTAAACTATGAATATTCTTTTATAACTTGTCCGATAGACGGAATTATTGTAAATAAGGCTATTGATAGTGGAACAAATGTTACAACAACCACTCCACTATTTATAGTGGCTTCAGGATTAAATGAGCTTGAAATTGAAGCCCTTGTTGACGAGACTGAGATTGGCAATGTTAAGGTGGGACTACCAGTAAGTTTCAGTGTGGGAGCTTTTCCTAATAAAACTTTCGGCGGCAAGGTTCGACAGATAAGGCTTAATCCTCAAACTATCCAGAATATTGTAAACTATACTGTAGTTATAAAGGTTGATGAAAAGGAAAAGAACCTATTAGCAGGTATGACAGCATCTATAGATATAGTAATAGAAAGTAAGGAGAATGTTCTTAAAGTTCCGTCTACAGCCTTAAGATTTCAACCTTCAAAAGATATGTTACCACAGAAGAAGCCAGATCATATTCCTTCAAAAGAAGGCAGAAAGGAAAGAAAATCAATTGATAAAGATGTAAGAGTTTTATGGGTATATGATAAAAATACGAAAGAGATAAAACCTCTTGCTGTTAAGACTGGACTTTCTGACGGTAAAAATGTAGAAATTATACCTGTAAAAGATGAAAACATTGAAGGTCTTGAAGTTATAATAGCTTCAATTACAAAAGACAAAAAGCAAACTACTACAAATCCTATGATGTTTGGTCCGCAACCACCAAGGAGGTAAAGTTTGAAAGATCTTGTTATAAAGCTTAATAATATAAAAAAGATATACAATGCAGAGAATGAAGAAGCCAGAGTATATGCTTTGAAGGGGATAAATCTCGAAGTAAAAAAGGGGGAGTTTATAGCAATAATGGGAGCATCAGGGTCTGGTAAAAGCACACTTATGAATATACTTGGTTTTCTTGATACTCCAACAGAAGGTGAATATTACCTTGAAGGTGAAAAAGTAAATACATTTTCAAAAGATGAGCTTGCAGAGATAAGAAATAAAAAACTTGGTTTTGTATTTCAGTCTTTCAATTTACTTTCGAGAACAACAGCTTTTGATAATGTAAAGTTGCCATTACTTTATAGCAGACCAAGACCAAAAGATAGTGAAATTTCAAGAAGAGTTTTAAATGCACTTGAGATGGTTGGTTTAAAAGAGAGAAAAAACCATTTACCAAGTCAGCTTTCTGGAGGAGAACAACAAAGGGTGGCTATAGCAAGGGCTCTTGTAAACAACCCATCAATAATTCTTGCAGATGAACCTACAGGCAATCTTGATAGCAAAAGAAGTAAAGAAATAATGGATATATTTACTGAATTGAATAAATACGGGATAACAATAATACTTGTAACACATGAACATGATATTGCAGAATATGCAAAAAGGGTTATTGAGATGAGGGACGGAAGTATATTGAAAGACACTGGAGGGAAGTAATGATTTTTTATGCTTTACTTGATGCATATAGATCAATCTTAAAGAATAAAACAAGAAGTTTTTTAACAATGCTTGGGATTATAATTGGTATTACATCTGTGGTTGTAATGCTATCTATAGGGCTTGGTGTTCAGAAACAGGTCGAAAGTCAGATAGGAAGTATGGGTGTTAATTTAATAACGATTTTTCCCGGGACATTCAGACAGGGTAGTGCAAGGATGGGAGGAGGGAGTATCTCAAGATTATCAATAGCTGATGTTGAAAAGATAAGAAGGGAAGCAACTTTAGTAAATGCTATCTCTCCACTTTATAGAATTAATACGCAGATTATTGGTTCGGCGGGAAACTGGTATACTACTGTTTACGGAGTGTCGGAAGACTATTTTAAAATAAGAGGGTGGGAGTTTTCTCACGGAGAAGGTTTCAGTGAAAGTGCTGTGAGAACAAAGGCAAGAGTTTGTGTGCTTGGTTTAACAGTTGCAACAAATATTTTTGGTAGTGCTGATGTAGTAGGAGAGGAAGTAAGAATTTCTGGGAATAGGTATACAATTCTTGGTGTTCTTGCCTCAAAAGGGGCAAGTGGTGGTATGGGAGATCAGGACGATCAGGTTTTAGTACCATATACAACTTTTGAAACAAGAATATCAAGATGGAGATACATTAATCAGATTCTTGTGAGTGCAGTTTCAAAGGATGTAATGTATGCCGCTCAAGAAGAGATAAGAAATATTTTAAGAGAATCTCATAAACTTGCTGCAAATGCTGAAGATGATTTTACTATTGGTAATCAGACGGATTTGCTTGAGGCATTTAATCAGACTACAATGTTACTTACCATTTTTCTTGCTTCTATTGCGGGTATTTCTCTTGTTGTTGGTGGAGTTGGAATAATGAATATAATGCTTGTTTCAGTTACAGAAAGAACGAGAGAAATAGGTATAAGGATAGCTATAGGAGCAAGAGAGAGAGATATACTTTTGCAGTTTCTTCTGGAATCTATAGTTTTGTGTTTTACTGGTGGAATAATTGGTATAGCTTTAGGTGTCGGAATAAGTTTTGTACTTGAAAGGTTTTTTAATATGACGGTTGTTTTTTCTATTCCTGTTTTTCTTCTTGCCTTTATTTTTTCTATAAGTGTAGGGGTGTTTTTTGGCTTTTACCCCGCCAGAAAAGCAGCCATGTTAAATCCTATAGAAGCACTGAGATATGAATAAATTACAATATTATTTTTTAAAGACTATAATTGTTGAAGGAGAAAAAAATGAAAGACAATAATAATCTCTCCGGGGCTATTTATTTTCTTACTATTATTGGGGCTGCAGTATATTTTATTAAAACCGCAGTTTCTTTTTGGGGTGGAGTCCTTGGTATTCTTAAAGCTATGGTATGGCCTGCTATTGTAATATATAAAGTTCTTGAGCTTCTTAAACTTTAATCTTAAAATTAATTTTTGCTATTTTTTTTAAATCTTTTTCTGGAATGGTATTTTTGAGTTCTTTATACCTTATTGTGGCTATTTCTCCTGTCCCTTTTGGGAGGTTTATATTTTGATTTTTAAACCATTCTATAAAATGAAATCTTGCGACGATGGAAGCGATAGCTACAGAACTGAATCTTTCGCCTTTATGATACATTTCAAAGGGTTTGTCTATACCTTCTTTGAGATATTTTATGTCTTCTACTGAAATAGAATATTTATCAAGAATTATTTTTTCATAATCATTTTTATCAAAAGAAAGAATGAGTTTTTTGTATTCTTCTGTCATTATTTTGTTAATATTTTTGTGTTTTTCGTATAAATCATTATATTCCTCTGGTTCAATTATTCTTACTTTATAGATAATATTGTTTTTGATTTTATTAAAAAAAAGATTTATTTTTTCATCGGAAAGATTCTTTGAATCGTCTATTTCATAATCGTTAATTTTGTCTGAATTTTTTATTATTGCTCCTGCAAGTACTAACGGTCCGAAGATATCACCTTTTCCTGATTCATCAAGGCCTAAAATTTTTGGTTTCATTGATGGGGCGGATATAAGTTCTCTCAATTTATCAAAATATTTGTTTATAAGTGAAGAATCGCCCTGAAAAAGTAGAGTCTGATTTTCGTATAAGATTATTGTTATTCCATCTTTGCTTGCTCTGAAAAATGCATATTGATGATCTTTAAAATTAAATCCCTCTTTTGCAAGAAAATTTTTTATAATTTCATTTTCTATTGTTTCAACTTTTATCTTTCTTGTTTCATTTTGCATTTTTTTTATACCGCTTGTTTCAGAATCTGGATAAGATCTTCTTTTTCAAGTTTTACGGGACTATTTTTGCAGGAAGTTTCTAATGCAATTTTTTCATAATCTTTTTCTGGAATTCCAAAATCTTTTAAATCTGGAAGTATTATAAGATTTTTTAATTCATATAAATATGTTATTAAGTCTTTGTTTTCGTAAGAAAGTAGTTCGGTAATTTTTTTGTATTTTGAAAAATATATTGAATTTTTTTCGAGTTTTGAGATTGTTTTTTCAAGTGTTGGTAAAAGTAGTTTTGCACATACTATGCCATGGGGGATTTCATAATAACCACCAAGTACAGAAGCAAAGCCATGAACAGCTCCAAGTCCTGCATTTGTAAGCGTTATACCTGAAATATAAGCGGCAAAAGAAATATTATAGTAATCTTCTTTTGATGAATTTCCACTAATAATTTTTATAAAAGACTTGCCAAATAGATTCAAGGCTTTTTCGCACAGGGCATCGGTGTAAATGTTCGAAGCAGTTGATAGATATGATTCTACAAGTTGAGTAAGGGCATCCATTCCAGAAGAATAACTTATCAAAAGTGGACAATTCATTATAAGTAGTGGATCAACAATAGCAATATCTGGCATAAAATTGTCATGTCTTAATGATTTCTTAAATCCATTTGCTCCAATTTTAGAAATAACTGCGTTTTTTGTGGCTTCTGCTCCAGTTCCAGCCGTAGTAGGGATAGCAATGAAAGGGACTTTATAACCAGGGTGCTTTTTGTTTCCTACTCCTTCAAGATAGTTTAAAATACTTTCTCTTAATGGAAGCATTGCTGATATAGCTTTTCCAAGGTCTATAGGACTTCCTCCTCCTATAGAAACAATGACATTTATGTTTTCCTTTGAAAATTCCTCAACTACCATATCGACGTTATCAACAGAAGGTTCTCCTGTATTGATATATTCAGAAATTTTAATTTTTTCTTTTTTTAATTCATTATGTAGTTTTTGATAAAAATCTGTATTTACAAAAGAGTTTGTTGTTATCAAAAGAATGTTTGTTCCAAAGTCTCTTAATAAAAAAGGAAGTTTGAAGAGACTTCCTTCACCAAAATAAAGTTTTGGATTAGTTTGAAAAGAAAAATTTACTTCCATTGTGATATATCCTCTGGAGCTATTACTGTATGTGCTATTCCCTCTCTTGGTCTTGCCATAAAATTTTCTACCGTTTCTTTCCATTTTTTGTAGTGGGAAGTTTCTTTATGTGCCTTTGCAGCCTCTTCTGACTCATAAGCCTCATAGAGTGTGAATTTGAGAGGGTCATTTTTATCCTGCAAAAAGTCGAAGCGAAGGTTTCCTTTCTCAAGTATAGAATTTTTGTGATTTTCTATTGTTGCTTTGATGAATTCTTCTCTATATTCTGGTTTAACCCATACATTTACAATTGTTACTATCATAAGGGCCTCTTAAATTGCTTCTTTGTGAAATTCGTTGTAGAATTGCCAGCATAATTCAAGTTTTTCTTTGAAGATATTAAAACATGCTGGTGGAGAACCCTGTTCTGTATAAAAATTTTTTATTCTGTCAAGGAGCGAATTTTTGTATTCTTCTGGAGTTTTGTAGTTTGAAAGTTCTATTTTTTCAATTTCCTTAACCGTTTCATGAATATGGTAAGATTCTCTTTCTATTAATGCAAGATTTTCTTTTCTTAAAATTGTAAATGTTTCTTTCGGATTTTCTGCCAGGTCTTTATATTCTTTCACTTTTTCTTTTAAATACTTATCTAATAATCTCATTCCAAATAAGACAATTCCGTGAAAAATTTTAACTTCATTTTGCATTTTTCCCTCCTTCTCTCAAGAGAATAAATTATACCATACCTTAATCTTAGTTGCAATGAGTTGATAAAATTTTTATTACTTCATCAAAGGAGAGGCCTTTTTCCTTGCAGATTTTTTTTATATCTTCGTATTCAAATTTTTGTTTTATTAGTTTGCCTTTGTAATATCCTTTTTTTACCCTTATTTTTCCAAGCGGTGTGTCCACTTGTTCTATTTTACGTTCGAGCATTTTTTTTAAAACGTTTGTTTTTCTTAAGCCAAATGTAGTGGTTTCTTCAAAGAATATTTCTTCAATTTTTAATTCATTTTCTTTTTTGCATAAGACAGAAAGTAAAAAGGCGGGTCTACTTTTTTTCATAATAATTGGAGTAAAAAATACGTCGAGAGCTCCATTTTCAAAGAGTTTATCCATTATATATTCCATTTTTTCTGGTGTTGTGTCATCAATGTTAACTTCTATAAGGCTTTCTTCTTCAGAGAGTTCTCCGTCAAGCTCACCAATAAAAACTCTCAAAACATTTGGGATTTCAGCTTCTCTTTCACCAGCTCCATATCCTATTTTGTTGATTTTCAACTTTTCTGGGAATTTGAATTCATCAACGAAGGTTTTTATTATAGCTGCTCCAGTTGGAGTTGTAGCTTCTCCGCTTACTTTTTGAGTTAATGGAATATCTTTTAAAATTTCGGCTGTTGCAGGGGCTGGAACTGGGAAGATTCCATGTTCTATTTTTATTGTTCCACTTCCGACTTCTATATTTGAAGAAAAAATCTTATCAACTTTGAGTCTTTCAATAAGAAAAACTCCACCAACTACATCAATTATTGTATCGACTGCTCCTATTTCATGAAAGTGAACTCTTTCAATAGGAATATCGTGAACCTTTGCTTCTGCCGTTGCTATTGTATTAAGAATTTTAAGACTCTTTTTTTTAACAAAATCAGATAGATTTGAACTTTGAATCAAATTTTCTATATCATGTAAGTGTCTGTAATCTTTTGGCTTATTTTTTTCTATGACTATCAGTTTTTTTGAATTTATGCCTTTTTTATTAACGTTTTTGAATTCTATTTCTACTTCACCAGAAAATATATTGTGAATAAGCTCTTTTATTTCTTCATCACTGCCGTATAAATCAACTAAAGCCGAAAGATGCATATCTCCACTGATACCTGCAAAACAATCATAATATAAGACTTTCATATTTATAATCTGCTTAAAAAATCTTTATATCCAAATTTTTTCCATAGTTTTAACTTGCCAGTTTCTGAATTCATAATATAAATAGATGGCAAATTTATCCCATTGAATGTATTTGTTTTTACCATTGAATATATAGCCATATCGGTGAAAATTAATCTATCACCAACTTCAAGAGGTTTGTCAAAAGAATAATCTCCAATAATATCTCCTGCAAGACAGGATACTCCACCAAATCTATAGGTATATTTTTTTTCATTTGGCATTCCACTTCCTATTACAAAAGGTCTATAAGGCATTTCAAGAACGTCTGGCATATGAGCTGCTGCTGAAGTGTCAAGAATGGCTATATTAATTTTATTTTTTATAATATCAAGGACAGTTGAAACTAAATATCCGGCATTAAGAGCGACAGCTTCTCCCGGCTCAAGATAGACTTCTACCTTCCATTTTTTCTTGAACTCATTGATTGTTTCGCAAAGTAAGTTAATATCATATCCTTCCCTTGTGATGTGGTGTCCGCCACCAAAGTTTATATACTCCATTTTTGGAATGAATTCGCCAAATTTTTCTTCAAATGTCTTCACTGTTCTATAAAGTGGTAATGCATCCTGCTGACAAAGAGTGTGAAAATGTAGATAAGAAATACCATCAAGTTCATAAGGATTGAATTCTTCTCTTACAATACCAAGCCTTGAATATGGAGCACAGGGATCATAAATCTCAACTGTTCCCTCTGAATGCTCTGGATTGACCCTTAAGCCGTATTTTATATTCCTTTTTGCATATTTGGTAAGAGGTTTTAATCTCTTCCACAGAGAGAAAGAATTAAAATCTATATGATCTGCATATTTTATAAGATTTAAAAAATCCTCTTCACTGTAAGCAGCACCATAGACGTGTACTTCTTTGCCGAATTTTTCTCTGCCAAGTCTTGCTTCATTTACAGAACTTGCACATACACCATCGAGTTCTTTATTAATTATTGGAAAAACGGCATAATTTGAAAAAGCCTTAAGAGCAAGTAATATCTTACAACCTGTTCTTTCTTTAACTTTCTTCAGAATAGAAAGATTGTATTTAAGTTTTGCCTCGTCAATCAAAAAACATGGAGTTTTGAGCTTTTCAATATCTATATTTAAAATGTCGTTTCGTGCCATGGTAATCCATAAATATTCAATTTTTCCATAAATGGATCTGGGTCAAATTGTTCCATATTGAATACACCAGCCCCTTTCCATACCCCTGTGACTATAAGCAATGCTCCAATCATAGCTGGTACTCCAGTAGTATATGGAACTGCATGGACGCCAGTTTCAAGATAGTTCTCATGGTGATCACAAACATTATAGATGAATTTTTTAAGAGGCTTGCCATCTTTATCAAGTCCCTCTATTTGAACACCAATACATGTTTTACCAGTATAGTTTTCTCCAAGAGAAGCAGGGTCGGGTAAAAGATGTTTCAAAAATTCCACTGGAACAATTTTCATTCCTTTGTAGTCTATTGGTTCTGTAGAGTGAAGTCCTAAATTTACTATTACTCGCAAATGATTAAGATAATTTTCAGAAAATGTCATCCAGAATCTTATTCTTTCTATTTCTGGAAAATGTTTGACTAAAGATTCAAGTTCTTCATGATAAAGGACATAACTTTCTCTATCTCCTACCTCTGGATAAAAAATTGGCTTATGGATTGATAGAGGTTCTATTTCAACCCACTTGCCGTTTTCATAATATCTGCCTTTCTGTGTTATTTCCCTGATATTTATCTCAGGATTAAAATTTGTGGCAAAAGCCTTTCCATGATTTCCAGCATTACAGTCAACTATATCAACATATTTCATCTTAGAGAAATAGTGCTTTTTCATATAAGCAATAAAGACATTTGTAACACCGGGGTCAAAACCACTTCCAAGTAATGCCATAATTCCAGCTTCTTTAAATCTGTCATGATATGCCCATTGCCATTTGTATTCAAACTTTGCAACCTCTCTTGGTTCATAGTTTGCTGTATCAAGGTAGTGAACTCCTGTTTCAAGACAGGCATCCATTATTGGAAGGTCTTGGTATGGTAAAGCAACGTTTATAACTATGTCTGGTTTAAACTCTTTTATAAGAGCAACCATTTCTTTAACATTATCAGCATCTACTTTGGCAGTTTGTATATCTCTATTGTATTTTTCTTTTATTCTTTTAGCAATTTTATCACACTTTTCTTTTGTTCTGCTTGCAAGCATTATGTCCGTAAAAACCTCTTTAACCTGTGCACATTTATGAGCAACAACTTGCCCAACTCCACCAGCCCCTACTATTAAAACTCTTGCCATTTTTACCCTCCCTATCTTTTATAAAAATAAAGACTTATCTTTCATAATAAGTATAGCCAGCAAGACCTTCTTCAAAAGCCTTAAGAATCTTAACTCTTTCTTCAACAGAAATCTTTCCTTTTTGCACTGCCTTTTCTGCATACTCTCTTAGTCTTGCTTTCATAAGTTTTATATCATATTCTACATAACTTAAAACATCTGCGACAGAATCACCCTGAAGTTCATCTACAAAATAATATTCTCCATCTTCATCTACCCTTATTGTGACAACATTTGTATCTCCAAGAAGATTGTGAAGATCTCCCAAAGTTTCCTGATATGCACCAACAAGAAATACACCTATGTAGTATTCTTCGTCTTTAACAAGCTCATGAAGAGGAAGAGTATATTTTACCTCATGCTGATCTATAAATCTATCAATTTTTCCATCACAATCACAGGTTATATCAGCAATGATAGCTTTTCTTGTAGGTTCCTCTCCAAGCCTGTGAATGGGCATTATTGGGAACAAATGATCAATTGCCCATGTATCAGGCAAGGACTGAAAAACACTGAAATTTCCATAGTAAATATCTGATAAGGCGACTTCAATACCTTCAAATTCACTTGGTTTATTTTTCATATTCTTTATGTTTCTTGAAATATTATATACTATTTGCCAGAATATATTATCAGCAAGAGCCCTTTCTCTTAAACTTACCTCTCCATGTTTGAAAAGCTCTCTTATCTGATCTCTATAATAAATAGCATCATTGATGCTTTCCTGCATATTTTTGAGATTGAGTTTTTGTAAAGTTTCATAAAGATTTTTTGTCATTTCATGAGCATTTTCAGGAACATTCTCTGGAAGCTCAGTAATTTCAAACTTACTTACATCAAGTATGTTGAAAAGCAAAATGGAGTAATAAGCTACTATAGCCCTTCCTGATTCTGTAATAATTGTAGGATGAGGTACTGAATTTTCATCGAGTGCGGACATTACACTTTCTATAATATCTGAACAATATTCATCAAGGGTATAGTTTCTGCTTGTAAAATAGTTTGTTTGTGAGCCATCATAATCAACTGCGAGACCACCACCAAGATCAAGGTAGCCCATTTGTGCCCCTTCAGCCACAAGACCAGAATATACTCTTGAAGCCTCAAGGACAGCAGATCTTATGTCCCTTATGTTAGGTACCTGCGAACCGATATGGTAATGAAGAAGTTTCAAGCAATCAAGCATCTTTTTTTGTTTCAGTTTATCAACAAGATTAACCAACTCTGAGTAATTAAGCCCAAAAATACTTCTATCTCCACCTGACTCTGTCCAATGACCACTTGCTTTTGTAGAAAGTTTTATTCTTACACCAATGTTTGGTTTTACACCAAGTGCTTTTGATCTTTCTATTATGAGATCAAGTTCGCCCGGCATCTCAACAACTATAAAGCAATTATATCCCATCTTTGTAGCATATAAAGCTATATCGATAAACTCTTCATCTTTGTAGCCATTGCAAACAAGACAGGCTTCTGGGTCTTTGAGAAATGAAATAGCGGCAATTAGTTCAGCTTTACTTCCTGCTTCAAGTCCATGATGATATTTTTCTCCAAAACTTGTTATTTCTTGAACTACATGTCTTTGTTGGTTTACCTTTATTGGATAAACACCTCTATATGTTCCTTTATAGTTAAAATTTTTGATAGCCTTCTGAAAACTCTCATGAAGTATTTTTATTTGAGAATCAAGAATGTTACTTATTCTTAAGAGAACTGGCATTCCAAGTCCTCTTGCTTTAATTCCTTTAACGACATCCATAAGGCTTATAGGCTTGGCTTTGTTTTCTGGTGTAAATACGACCTCTCCCTTTGTTGAAATGTCAAAATATCCTGCCCCCCAGCTTTTTATGCCATAAAGTTCAGCAGATTTGTCAATAGTCCATCTTTCAAGGGACTCTTGTTTACCATTGTTCATCTTTTTCCCTCTACCAAAGAAAAATATACATTTTATTTTAAGACAATAATCTAAATTTCTCAATAAAAAATGGTAAAAAAGTTGGAAGGGGGGAATTTCAAACTTTTGACTTTATAACTTTATAACTGCTACTCATAATCCCTTATTCAGGTCATTCCTTTCTTACAATAAGTAACTATCCGTACAACTACTTTAGCAACATAAGTCGTAATCCCTTATTCAGGTCATTCCTTTCTTACAATATATATCTTAATGCTGTTTTTTTACAAGAGATAGGTCGTAATCCCTTATTCAGGTCATTCCTTTCTTACTAGAATAAATTATCATCGCTGTTGTATTCGCTTATATAAAGTCGTAATCCCTTATTCAGGTCATTCCTTTCTTACATTCTGAAAAAAGAGTTATTAATTTAAATAATACTAATAGTCGTAATCCCTTATTCAGGTCATTCCTTTCTTACAATTAGACCAGAAGACATTTTAATTTTACCAAGAGGGTCGTAATCCCTTATTCAGGTCATTCCTTTCTTACAAGGATACTATAAGAATGCTATTACCAGAAAAATATAATTAGTCGTAATCCCTTATTCAGGTCATTCCTTTCTTACAAAAAATAACTAAGGAGAGAACATATTGGCGGTTTTTATTGTCGTAATCCCTTATTCAGGTCATTCCTTTCTTACATTATAACAGAAATAATAATTATAACAGAAATAATTACAACGTCGTAATCCCTTATTCAGGTCATTCCTTTCTTACAAAAGTTACAAGATGCAAGAAGAGAGCTTTCAGAAAGGCGTCGTAATCCCTTATTCAGGTCATTCCTTTCTTACTTTTGTGGACGAATATGGAAAATATTTAAGTAGAAACCAAGTCGTAATCCCTTATTCAGGTCATTCCTTTCTTACTCTTCCTTGACGGTGAAGTATTTTTATCGAAAGATGTGTCGTAATCCCTTATTCAGGTCATTCCTTTCTTACAAAAACACGCAGGGAGTTTTACTCCCTGCTTTTTTATGTCGTAATCCCTTATTCAGGTCATTCCTTTCTTACCGGCGACACCTTCTCATTTACGATGCGAGAGGCGAAAGTCGTAATCCCTTATTCAGGTCATTCCTTTCTTACAAATATTATATCAAATATGATTGGTGTTAAATTAGAAATGAGTCGTAATCCCTTATTCAGGTCATTCCTTTCTTACGGGGAGATATTCTTATCAAAATACCCCGTTAGGGGGTATTGTCGTAATCCCTTATTCAGGTCATTCCTTTCTTACTTCAGCTTCTCGATGAGGGAAGCGAAAGCAGTGACATGCTTGTCGTAATCCCTTATTCAGGTCATTCCTTTCTTACGGAAAAGTATGTTGGATCAATTTGACCACAAAAAGAGTTGTGTCGTAATCCCTTATTCAGGTCATTCCTTTCTTACAAAAAGTGAAATAGTTATTATAAGATATGCTTGTGGACAGTCGTAATCCCTTATTCAGGTCATTCCTTTCTTACAAGAACACAACAGCATAATTATAACAGAAATAATAATGTCGTAATCCCTTATTCAGGTCATTCCTTTCTTACTAGATACAAAGTTTCATTTTACTAAAATAAAATTTACTATGTCGTAATCCCTTATTCAGGTCATTCCTTTCTTACTAAAATTATCAAGGGTGGATATGAAAGTCTTATAAGGGTCGTAATCCCTTATTCAGGTCATTCCTTTCTTACTATCGCGCAGCAGACACTATATATCGAAGCGCTGAACAGTCGTAATCCCTTATTCAGGTCATTCCTTTCTTACCGACCATAGCGGCTGGCTCTATGTAAAAGAGCCTCACAAGCAGTCGTAATCCCTTATTCAGGTCATTCCTTTCTTACGGGATGAGCGCAATGGGATATTGCCCGTTGCAAAATTATGTCGTAATCCCTTATTCAGGTCATTCCTTTCTTACAAATTTCTTTTGGTAAGAAGTTATGGAGCGAAAAAAGTCGTAATCCCTTATTCAGGTCATTCCTTTCTTACGGAGGAAAATATGGAAACAAATTTAAAAGAAATGGCAAAGTCGTAATCCCTTATTCAGGTCATTCCTTTCTTACTGCGGATTGCTTAACACATTAATAAATAAGAGAAAAGTCAAACTTTTTCGCCAACCTGAAGATAAATCTGGTCAAGTCAATTTTATATCCTAACGAGTTTTTGCTTTTTATATTCCTTCCTGTTGTAGAAAAAGCAATTAAAAATTTACGCAAATTCCAACGATAAAACAATAGCCTCATTGATTTCAGAAGGTTGGCGAAAAAGTTTTTCATTTTCATAAAATATTATAACTCTCATTCTCCAGAATTTCAAGTTTTCCAGGTCCGTATTTAGTTTGTTTTTGCCAGTCTTCTGTACAAACTTCAAAATATACAACAAAGTCTTCTTCTTCATTTATTATTCTTCCTATTTTATGATACAACTCATTTATGGTGGAAGGCTTTGCAATCATTTCAAAAACAGATTTCTGAACTCTTATTCCATAATTTTCCATAACCTTTGCTACTTTTTGTAGTCTTTTTTCATCTCTTATATCATAAATTACAAGCCAGTTTTTCATAATATTTCAAATGCCTCCAATCTTATAAGTTCCCCCTTGCCCTGCTTTATCGCCTTTCTGGTGCAGGATTCACATAGTGGATAGATGAAAAGATAATCCTCCTTTAAATTTAAAATCTCCAGAAGATCTTTCACAATTTTATCAAGAATCTTTTTGTCAGTTTCAAGTTGAAAAAATGATTTTTGAACTCTCAAGCCATATCTTTCAAGAGTAGTAGCAACTTTCCTGAGTCTTTTTTCATCAGAAATATCATAACATATCATATAAATCATATTCTACCTCACTATCATCGGATTATATTCTATTTTCTCACTATTTACAACTCTATGGAAATGATTAACCTGTTCTCTTATAACTCTTTTGTAGGTAATGGTTTGCCCAAGAGGTTGATAGAAAATTTCTGTATCGAGCTTTTTTTCAAAATGTGTAATAGCTTTTTTTATTCCTTCTTTTGTAAGTAAAACTCCTTTTTTTTCTTCAATCGCAACATTTTCACTTTCTTCCTCAAGGGGATATTCCTCGTCTTTCTTAGAAAAAATCTTTTCTTCAAAATCTTCTGGATTCAATATTCCAAGATTAAACAATGCCACTGTCGTAGTATCCACTATAGGTGTCCTGAACTCTTCCATAAGGTCAAAGGCAAGAGTCTTTTTCCCATAGTCAACCGAATGAAAGAAACCAGCAAAAGGGTCAAGTCCTTCAACTTCAATGGCAGACTCAACTCTGTAAAATAATAAAGTATAAAGAAAACTCAATACAGCATTAACATTGTCTTCTGGTGGATTTTTACTTCTGCCATTGAAGATTGCCCAATCCTGATTTATAGCATATCTGAAAACCGAAAAGTAATATTTCGCCGCCATTCCTTCATAACCTCTAACTTGTTCAATACTTTCAGCCCTATCTATAGAATCTGAAATCTGCTTGGTTTTTTGAATAGCCTCAAATATTTGGGAATTGTTTTCTTTTTTTCTGTTTATCCTTTGCATAAAGTTAAGCTGGTTTCTTATTTTACCACTGACTATAGACTTTGCAAATTTCAGTTTGAATTCATCATTTTCGAGTAATCTGTATTGTTTTAGCCTGAGATAAACATTTTTGCTATCGCCAAAAGATAGCCTTCCGTTAAATCTGCCGTTTCTGTTCAAAAAAACAGTATCGATTTTGTATTTCATTATAAGTGAGAGTGCCTGCCCTGTAATTTCTACACCACCTAAGAAAACAAGCTGTTCTGTTTTGAATGGAAATATGGTAGTCCTGCATTCTGGAGAATGAAGAACAAGAGTTTCACCTTCTTTACATAATTTTCCACCACTACTTACTATGTAGATTATGGACATAATTATCCCCCTTTGTGCCACTGAAATATTCACCTTAGTTCTATGACCGGAGAAAAAGATTAAAAACTTATTGAATATTGTCTTATTTATCATTTAAAACAACTTTATAAACTTCATTAAAGGAATTTTCTAATTCTTTTTTTAACTTCTCGATTTTTATTGGTTGGATAAATCCACAGTGATTTATATCATTTCTAATGTTTCTTAATCTGTTAAAGATATTAAAAAGCTCTTTTATGTCGTTATTTTCCTTCATCTTTTTCAAGATTTCCAAAATATCATTGTCACCTTTATATTCTTTTTCATTTATGTTTGGATTCATTACAAAATAAATGGCTGCACTTAACTCTTCTCTTATCTTTTTATTGTTAATTTTATCTTTGTATTTAGTTTTTTCAATCAAATAAGTAATAAGCATTTCTTGTAATATCGTAATTCCCTGTTGTATCAGATTGTGTTCGATACACCATTTTACTGCTCTAAAACCATTTAAAATATCATCACTGTTGAATTCTGTAATTTTTTCTTCTATTTTTTCAAGTAAAGGTATTAAAGCATAACTTAAGTTGAGGTCGGCTCTTTTAATTTCATTTAATAACTTCTTCGCCTTATTAAAATTTTCTCCCTTTATAATTTGTAGTCCTCTACAGTATAGAATTTCATTTGTTCCAATATCTATCCAGTCTATAAGATGTTTAATTTTTTTGTAATTATCATCAATTTTTCCACAAAAAGTTTTTTGAAGGGGTATGATGTGTTGATTTACAATTTCTTTTATTTTTCTTGTTGAACCAGAACTTACAAATTCTCTTGCTCCTATGCCCCACTCCATTATATCATAATATGGAGTTAAATCAAAAATAGGTGCATTTCTGTCTTTTATATCCCTTTGTCTTACTAATGAAATGGGTCCAAGTGTTTCAAATGCTCCATAATATATTCCTTTTATTTTTATATTTTTTAGGAAACGGGCGTAATTTAATAAAGTGATACCAAGCAGTGGGAGAAGCCTGAAACCATGGGTAATATCAAAAAATACTTCATCACCATCTTTGAATAGGTTAAATACTTTGCTAAAAATTTGCCAAATTTCGTTTTCATTTGAACCTACTGGAATATCTTTTACAGGTTCAACAATATCATTTTTCTTCAATTCGGATATTTTTTCTTCTAACTTTGGCCAATTCCTATCTTCTGCTTCTTTAGTGAGAAGAATATAAATTTTGTCGTTGTTGTCTTTTTTAAATTCTTTACAAAAGATTTTTAGCATTGCTTCCTGAACGAATTTAACATTTTCCACTTTTTGATTTCCAAAATAATAGTTACATTCAACGTAATCATTTGTACCAAGAAAACTTAAAAATACTTTCCTATTATTATTCATAAAGAAATTTTACCTCCTCTTTAAACAAATTTTTTGGATTATCCAATATATATTTCCTTATTTCTTTCAATTCCTCTCCATTTCTTATGATGTGATCATAAAACCGGGATTGCCACTGGAAATAACATAAATTCGATCTTCTGATTTCATATGTACAACGTCCTTTAAACCACCTCACAATTTTTGATAATGAATTTTTTGTTAACATCGGATTGTGAATTCCTGTAATTCCGCCATTTTTATATCCATTTTCGGTATTTTCGATGGTAGGAACGCGATTAATCGCGTTCCTACCATCGAAAATATCATCGACACCGTTCACAACGACATTATCATTTTCTAAAATAATAATTATACCATGAATATGGTCTGGCATTATAACATAATAATCCAATTTGACATTTTCAAAATGAGATGGAATTTCGTTCCAGGTTACATCGACAATTTTTCCTATTTCTGACAAAATTACCTCACCATTAATTACCTTTGACAGAATATTCATCCTTTCTTTTACACATATCGTTACAAAATATGCCCCCGGCGAAGAATAATCCCATCCTTTAAGCCTTATAGATTCATTACGATATTTATTCATAAACAATGACACAATCTACTCCCAGTATCTATATTTTCTGAATCCCATATGTTTGAAAACAATTCGCTTTTCCACACTTCCATCTGGGTTTCTCACTTCTTCTGCCTTTCTTTCACTTGTGGCATAAATCGGGACAAAACCATTCTTTAAGCAAAAATCCACAATTGTAAATGTCGCTCCAAATTCTCCCTGTACAAGTATAAAATCCCCTTTCTCTGCATTACTTTCAAGCCAATTTATGATTTCTTCTGTAAATAGTCTGTGTCTATTCTCATCTGGCGGCATCTGTGACCATATATTTTTTTGCCTTATAGGTGGCTCAATGATTTCTGTGACTTTGAGTTTCTCTTTTGCCTCAATTATTTGCTCTTCTGTGAGTGTGTGGTTGAGTAAGACTAATAGTTTGGGCATAGTTATCCTCAATTTTGAAATCATAAAAAATTCTATCCTATTCCAAGGATATTTTTTATTTTTTTTACTTTTTCTTTCTGTTTATTACTTACAGATTTTTCATCCCATTTTTTACACAATTTAAAATACTCCATTAATGCATTAGCTATTTTCTTTTTGTCTTCAATACTTTCTATCTTATCAAGTTTATTGTATATTTCAAAAACCTTTTGCTCATCCTGTGGGGACGAATTTAGCTTTGATAAGTTATAAATATCTCTTTCTATCTCACTCATTGATTCGAGTTTTCTTTTTTCTTCTTCCTCTTTTTGTCTTTGGATTTTTTCTTTTTCAATTCTTTCTCTTTCTTTTAATAATTTTTTATATTCTTCTTCTAAATTTTTATCTTCTTCATATTTTACTTCATTAAATAATCCATAGCCTAAAGAAGTTTTTGCTCCTATTCCTTCTTCTGTAAGGGCTTTTACCAATGTGTCTTTAACTTTTAAAGTCAAATCACACTCTTTCTTTTCTATTCTCTCTTTTTTCTCATTTCGATATATTTTATTCTTTCTAACGATAGTCCGAAAAACAAAAGTTGTTCCGGGTTTTACTGTTAAAAACTTTATAGGATTTGGTTCAAGATAATCGGCTGGAGGCTTATCGTTTTCGTAATAATCTTTATAATGTGGATTTATTATATCAATATGAAGTTCTGGAACACTTAACGGATAAGCATCAAGGAATATTACTCCGCCCATTTCTTTTTGAGTGCCAAAGTAATATGCAATTTCCTCGATTTTATCATCCTCAATATAAAAATTTCCTTTTTTATCTTTCTTAATCATACTTTTGTCATTTTTAATCTTGCCAGAATTTAATAAATTCAACATAGTTGCAAACCTCACTACTCCCTTTATGCTTGAAGCGGGGATGTAAGGTATCCCAAGATTATAGTCAAAAACCATACTTATCTCATGGGGATGTGGTTGTCCAATGCCTGTAATAAGGGGAGATTTTGTCTTTGCCTGGATTACAATAACTTCATATTGATCAGATGGAAATGATTTATAAAATTCTATTTGGGAAAGGTGTTTTTGTTTTAGCAAACCAGGTAAAGAAACTCTTAAACTAGCAAATTTATCTTTATAATAATTAACTGCATTATTGCTATTTCCTTGGTTATCTGAAGCCTTGTAATTAATATCATTTACTGGTACAAATTTATTATACCATAATCCAAAGTTTCCATTAAAATTATTGTTTATTATATCTTTTATATCAATTCCAATAGGATATAAAACCGACATCTAGTTTTCCTCCTTATTCTTACTTTCTTCATCACTCAAAAAAGCCTCGGCGTATCTTTTGAACCACTCAAGTAATGCCAATGTTTCTTTTTGAATTGATAAGAAATCTTTTTGATTTAAGTTACAAAAAATTTTTTCTACAAAACTTTTTATCATAATATTAAATTTTTTTCTATCATTCTTTTCTTCGGGTGTATTCTCAATTGATACAAGTAAATTATATGGATTGTCAGATTGTTGAAACCATTCGGTTATTATTTTTAATAAAAAACCTTCCTTTTTCTTTTCGAAATCAATATGTTGTTTCTTTGAATTTTCATCAAATTTGCTGGCTTTTGCAAGCCAGAAAGCAAGTGCCTGACCAAGACCATTCTGAAGTATCATAGAGGGTGCTCCAGATGCAAAGGATTTGAAATTTTTGTTGTCAAGGCTTTTATAATTTGACAAAATTTCTTCTACTTTTCTTAATGCAAAAGCTGCTCTTTTCTGGGCTAAAGTTCTGATTTCTTTATTCTGACACTCTGACATAGTTTCCTCCTTTAAGATTAAGGATTTTGATTATTTGATGGAGACAGCCATTTTATTCTGCATATACCTCTGCCAAGAGTTTCATCTCCACCTATTTGTATAAAATTTTGTATGTTCTTCTCCACAATATTTTTTACCATTTCAGCTTGCAAGTTATTATTAAATGCTGAAGCACTATAGTAAACCACACTATAGAGTAAAGTATCTGAAGGTAAAAGTTCCTGGTACCTCAAGCTACCATCCTGCGTCGTTCCTTTTAAACTATCAATTTTAATCTGAGTTTGAACTTCAGTACAATATGAGACACAGTAGTAAAAAATGTCATCAGAAACTAAAAGTAACCTTTCAATATTTTCAAATATGTCAGAAATTTGCTTAACCTCTGATTTAATTTCTGAGATTTCTTTAACTTCTACAACAACATCTTCAAGTATTATTTTTTGATTGTTGGTAATACCTCCTTTTAATGATATAGCTTCTTCGTCATTTATTTTTTTATATGATAGTTTGTTGTTTATATTAATTCCGCAAAATTCAAGGTCTCTTGAAAGTCTATCCAGAACAGCAGGGCAGGTAACGTGGACAAAAGGCGCAATATTTGACCTCATAGGAAAGGCAAGAATTTTTGCATCAGAGACTGAGATTGCTCCTGGTGAATTTATCCTTTCTGAATTTATTTCTACCTCTTTTTCAGGTTCATCATCGTTATCATAATCAGTTCCAAATATAAAGTTTATTAAAGCCTTATCTTTTTTTTCCAAATTATCTCTTTTTTCATTTCCAGCAAATCTTCTGAAATGTTGTCTTAAGGCTCCTTTTACAGAAGAAGCCTGAATATGTGGCCAGTTTGTACACCTTTCTCTTTGAATAGGTAAATCAACCACTGATGTTGAACTACCTGCTCCAGCATGAATGGGTGAAATGGCATAAAATGTAATTATTGATGTAAACTCTTTTTTTAACATATATTCCTCCATTAACTTATTTTTACTGGAATGCTGTTTGGCACTTTTTCTTTAAAGACACTGCCGGGTGGATAGTGCGCTTTAAGTGGTTTATGGAAGCCTTTTGCAAGGTCCCAGCCGCCGATGTAAACCACTTTGTCAGTTACTATAAGATTTTCTTTATTTTCTTCACAAGGTATATAAGATAAGCTCATATAGAAAGAAGAATTATCTGATGATAGAGGGATATTATTTATCTTTTCATACAGCCCAAATCTCTGTTCAGCACCGACTTTCATAATACCTTTATCGCCAAGACTAATATCCTTAGTTATGCCAAAAACTAAGGAAACACATTCTTTAAGTCTGAAGTGTGCATAAGAATAAAGCTGGCTTTCTCTTACTGTTCTGTTATCGTATAATGCTATACCGATCCTTGGTTCTTTGCAGTAAAAATATGATGGTTTATAGATTTTAATATCATCTTTGATTTCGTCTTTATTGTTTATGGTAATAAAATCAGATAGTTTTATCCAATTTCCTCCGATAGACTCGACAAAACCTTTTGCTTTTTGTGGCCATATCTTGATAAGTGCAGAAGAAGCGATAGGTAGATTGTTATCGATTAAAGTTCCTTTTAAGAATTTATTTTTAGGTATATTTATGACATCTTCTTCTTCAAAATTGTCCATAAACCAGGTATATGGGACTGGAATATAAATTTCATTATTCTTTTCAAATATAGGTCCAATAATTTCAAAAGGTGGATTTTCAGATGGTTTCCCAATATCTTCATAGAAACTTTTGTCCAGTTTTCCATCTATATAGTCTTTGATAGTTTTTTCTTCAGGTAGTTTTTTTAGTAAATATGCAGTTCTTATAGCACCTATGATGGTTTGAGGTGGGGGTGGAAAAATGGATAAAAGAGAGGTTTTATCCTCCTCTGCACCTCTGATAAGTATTGTATCTACAGGTTTATACCTATACCAACAAATTTCGCTCATCTTTACCTCCTGCTATAAATGAAATGATTTTAAGTATGTCTGTGGAAAATATCCATTTATTTTTTTTGTCTTTTTTACATATAAGGCTTGCAATATTATCATATATTCCTTCATTGTCAACCTTACTATCATATACCTCCTCATTGCCAACCTTACTTGTTTTTGACTTTTTCAACAAACTTTTAATAAAATCTTTCAATTTTTCTTTGTAGTTTTTATCATCATTTTCAAGAATAGCTAGTACTCCCTCTTTATAGAAATCAAGATTGTAAATAAATGAGTTTGAAATTAAACCTTTTTGGGCTGTCAATTTTTCAATTGCGTCGATTACTTCATTGTCATTCCATTTAAACCAGAATCTTCTATATTCTCCATTTCTTTTGTAAAGTTCAATGGCACAGGTATTTCTACCAGCTTCATCTTTTGCCACATCATCAAGAAGTTCACGGGCTCTTCTTAACATAGCAGTCAAAGGCTCTTTGTAATGGCATATAAGTATAGAGGCTGAAATAGTAATATCCTCTGCACTTCCCATACCTATGGATAGCTTGCCGGGTTTAATTTCAAAATTGCTTTCTGTATTTAAGTATTTTACTTCATATCCATCATCAATTTTTGAAATAAGCCTGAAAGATCTTTTATAAGCCTCTGAAAGTTCTTTTGCGGCATTTATAGCCTCTGCTATTGGCAACACAGCACACACGTCATCACCACCTGCATAGATAAGTCTTCCTTCATACTTTTTTATTATTTGTGGAACTTCATAGATTGCAAAATCAGCAAGTGCTTCAGAAATGGCAGAGTGAATAGCTGGTGTAATAAGCCTTGGCTTATCATATAGAATTTTCCAATTTTTTCTGTATTTCTCTTCAAAATTTTCTTGAATCATCCTATCTTTAATTTCTGGATGGATTACATCTTCCCAACTAGCTTCTATAGTTTCTCCCATTATGAGCTTGCCCATCTTATCTCCATCCATCATAAGAATAGCATAGTATTTGTCTTGAATTTTTAAATCTGGTAAAGTTTCCCCATCCTCTGAATCAAATAGAACTTGGGATTTTCTTTCTTTTTCTTCTTCATTAGTAATTTTTTTCCTCTCGAAATATTCATATAAAGCTATATAACTTGTTGAAGGAAAGTATTTTTTTGTAATTTCTTTGTTTTCATTAAGTTGGGTAAATGTTGAATAAAGTATATGTCTATCTTTTTCTTCTTTTTTTGATTCTGACCAAATCAATGCATCAGAAAGTAATCTTTTTGTAAGACATACTGAACAAAGTCTTTCGTTTTCTTTTAATTCTCCGCTTTCTTTTTTTTCGTCTGACTGAAAACCTAAGGTTTCTCTTAAAGTTTTCCAGAAATTATCCATATTTGTTTTATATTCATTTGCTGACTCATTTCCTGTGTATGGTTTATCTGTCAAAGCCTCAAGTTCTCCACAGAGAGTGCATTTCTTGCCTTGCTGTTCAGTTCGTATGTTTCTATAGGACATCTTTAATGCTGAAAGTGCCCCCTGTATGAGACCGTTTGAAAGAGGATAATATTTGCCTACGTGGTTAGAGTCGCAATTGGGAGAGGAATATATTTTATGGAATATATCTACCTGCTCTTTTACTTTATTTATTAAGTTTTCTGAAAGTAAATCTTTTGATTCGTCTAAATTTTGTGAAGTAACAAGGGGGGTCACAGCCCAATGAATATCCCAGTAATTTTCATTTTGTTCATCAAAAAGTGTTTTTATATTATTCTGATCTTTGCTTGATTCTAACTTTTTTAACTTTTCTTTTATGTAGTCATAGACCATTAGTGTTATTTTTTTCCATTCAGTCTTTATATGAGTAGTGATACCTTCTCCAATATCTTTACTATAATTCATTGGCACAAGGAACATAAATTTATTTGGGAATGTAGCTATATCAGTTTCTTTGTGAAGAGAAGGATAATACTTTTCTTCCATTTTCCAGTTTTTTCTTAAGTACTCAATCACAAGAGGCTGATCAACTATCGAAGGAAAGAGAATATGATCTGGACCGAGGTTTTCTATAATCCATCTAATGCCTTCAAAAGTAAGCCAGGATAATAGTATCGATCCCGTCCAGAAGTCTCGTAATTTTCTTGCTTTTGTTATGAATGACTGGACAGGTGAGATGGAAAAAATCATTATACCTACATTGGTGATATTTTCTGTTATTTCAGGATTTGAATCTGGATTCATACACGAATAAATAGCTGAAGCAAGTGCATTATGATGCCAAATAGAATGATCTGGTATTCTTGAATCTGCTGGTATTCTATGCCATAAAGCTCCAAGACCTGCCACATTGTCGTCACTAGCAAGTTTAAATCTTAATGCAAGATGTGTGTAAAGAAAGCGGGCAATGGCAGATTTGTCTGAATTATTTGTAAAGTTATCTGAATATCTTATATTTTCAGAACTAATTCCGATTACGTCCTTTATTAAATCTATAACTTCATTGTTATTGCCGCTACTTGGATTAATATTTGTTAAATTTAATTTTTCGCCACTTAATGGATGAGTTAAGATAGGGCTACTTTTAAAATCAACAGCCCCATTTTGATTGGGATCTTTATTATAGGATGGGAAATCTCCCCTTTCAAAGCCAGAAGCTATTCTATCTGGTTTTTCTACTATGATATCGAAATTATCCGGTATCTGAAGTCCAAAGACCTCAAGAATTTTTTTAGCTCTTTCTTTATGACCTTGAATATCTAAAAGTTTGTCAGGTGGGTCGTGGAGATAGGCAAGAAGTTTGTTGTTCCAGTAGGTTTGATCTCGTTTTGTGAATGGCATTGTTATCCTCCATTGGATTTTTTGTTTTAATTTTCTGGTGGTAGCCACGTGATTAATCACGTGGCTACCACCAGAAAATTTATAATTAGGGGCAAAGATAATTTATAAAATCTGCTGTTTTGTCATTACTTAAATTAATATCCGTCACATTCGGGTCGAAAGCAACATTTAGTTGAGTTATTATTGGAAAATATACCCCATTATACTTATAGCATGAAATATAAAGTGTCATAACACTGTCTCGAAGAGTTGTAGCATACTTTCATTATCCTTATAGCATGAAATATAAAGTGGGGAAGCAAATCTTTTGGTTACTTGTTGTGGATTATTTTGCACACTTCTTCTACCGGCATATCCTGTGTAGTCACAGTTATAGTTGTGGGAAGCAGTACCTATTTCTTTTAATAGAGTATTATAATCATCAAATTTCTTTCCAACTTTAATAAATTTTACATAAGGAAAATTTAAAGTTAAATTATTATTAGTTAATTCAATTTGATCATTATTAACTTTAAATTTTTGTGGATTTATTTTGTCTAAATAATCAAAAACATTTGATATAATACCATTATTGATCCCAAAATTTTCATTATTTTTTTTGTTTATTACAAAAGAACCAAAGCCTCTTCTTGCTCTTCTACCAAGTCCTCCAACAATCGAGAAAAGTATAAATAGGTTTTCAAAAATATCTTTTGTGTTTTCATAACATGTCAATGAGATTTTGAAAATATTATTGTCGGGTAAAAAACAGGGTAAGCTAAAATTTGGTTTTTCTTTGTGTGGAAGAGGTTTGTAATTATTATTTTTATTAAATTGTGGATTTTGTAAAATCTGTATTTTTAACTTGCTCTTTTTATCTGTTGAACCGAAAAGGTCTAATTCTGCTTCTTTAAGTTTTCCAATATCGCTATAATTTATTCCATACAAAGCCCTCCACCAGAATCTGAGTGCTCCCTTTATAGAAGCTGGTCTTAACTCACATTCACTTTGATTTGCTCCAGATAGGAACATAGGTGTTATGATTTCGCATTCAAACTCAAGCTTTTCCACGTTCTTGTATCTCTCAACATAAAATTCCATAAAGCCTCCTTCAAAAGTTTATTTTTCAATCAACATAACTTTTCCCAGCCCAAAAGCCACATTTTTGCCAACGTTGAAAACCTCTGCCCCTTTGAGTAAGGAAATATCAAAGGGTGTAAACTTTCCTTCAAGTATAAAAGAACCGACTACTCCACCGAGTTTTAATAAATCTTTCTGTCTTGCTGAATAGTGTTTTAAATCCTTCCAAAAGAGATTTTTCTCTTTTATGGAAATAGTTTTATTTTCTTTCCACTCTGGAAAATTCCCTTCACCATAAAGAGAATTAAGTACAAAGAGTCTTCTATAGATTGACTCAAAAAAGTCATTTGCTTCAAAATCAGAGAGGTACTTTCCGTCTTTTTTGAAACGAAATGGGGTTTTGAGTTCTACTTTAATGCTTTTTTCTTCAAAAGTTTCTGTATCAGATAAGAGTTCAAATTTCTTAAATTCCTCTGGCATTTTTACGTTATCTTTGTCTTCAATGATAGATTTGCCATCTACGCTGACATCGTTAACTTCAAATTTGATTCTCTCTTTCTGGATCCCGTATTTTCCAGCCTTAACAAGTGCATAGTAGAAATAAGGAAAATAACTTATAGCTTTTCCAATTATGGTAACATATAAGTTTATTTTTTCAGTTTTAACATTTTCATCTGCCTCGGAATAAAGCACGAAGGGGTGAGGGGATTTTTCATTTTTTGGTAGAACAGAATTATCTTTATCAATAATCGTTTCAAAAATCATTGCATAGGCACACTCTCGATTTATAGAGCAATCAATACATTTTCTTTTTTTGAAAAGGCAGACAGTATTGTGAAGTTGCATGCCAATGACACTGCGGAAAAGGAAGAGGGGATGAATCTTGAAAGATAGCTTAGTTTCAAAGTTTATGGCTATTGAAAATAATGAAAACGTTAGCATATTTCTCTCTAATTATATTACAAAAATAAAATATAAAATTTTGAAATTAATTATTAAAATTCTTATTAGAACATTTTTAATTTGTTTTTGGAGTTTAATAAGCAGAGAAAATATTTTAAAAGTTGGTTTTAATTTACATAAGAATTTAAAAAAAATCAAATTTTTTGATTTTTTTTTATTTAAAAGGGGAAATAAATGGATAGCTGTAAATCAAGTCGCTAACTTGACAGCCTTTTATTTTCACTTTAAAATGTTTATTCTCTAAAAATAAACAGGGTATAAAAATGAATATGGAATTAGGGTCTTACAATCATCTTGATTTTGAGGATGAGATATACAAATACTGGCTTGAAAGGGGTTATTTCAAAAGTAGTGTAAATAACTCAAAAAAGCCATACACAATAGTTATGCCTCCTCCCAATGTTACGGGAGTTTTACATATGGGGCATGTGCTTAACAATTCTATTCAGGATGTTTTGATAAGATACTATAGAATGAACGGTTATGAAGCATGCTGGATACCGGGGACAGACCATGCATCTATTGCCACCGAAGCAAAAGTTACAAAGTATTTGCAGGATAAAGGCATAGATAAATTCAAAATTGGTAGAGAGAAGTTTCTTGAGTATGCATGGGAGTGGAAGGAAAAATACGGTGGAATCATCATAAGTCAGCTTAAGAAGCTTGGGTGTAGTTGCGATTGGTCGAGAGAAAGATTTACAATGGATGAAGGTTATTATAAAGCTGTGATATATGCTTTTGTTGAGCTTTTTAAGAAAGGTTATATATATAGAGGGTATAGACTTGTTAACTGGTGTCCTGTTTCAAGATCTGCTATTTCTGATGAAGAAGTTTATTATAAAGAAGTAGAAGGAAAGTTATACTATTTCCTTTACCCAATCAAAGGAACAAAAGAATTTCTTGAGATAGCTACAACAAGACCTGAGACAATGCTTGGAGATACAGCTGTAGCAGTAAATCCTAAGGATACAAGATATAAAAAGTATATTGGTAAAACTGTAGTCCTTCCAATAGTTGAAAGAGAAATCCCAATAATTGCAGATGAGTATGTTGATATGGAGTTTGGAACTGGTGTGGTAAAGATAACACCAGCTCACGATCCAAATGACTATGAAATAGGTTTAAAACACAATCTTGAATTTATAAACATTTTGAATCCAGATGCAACATTAAATAATAATGTTCCAGAAGATTTCAGAGGGCTTGATAGATATGAAGCAAGAGAAGCTGTAGTTGAAAGAATGAAGGAGCTTAAATACCTTACAAAGATAGAAAATCATACTCATAAAGTTGGCTATAGTGAGAGAGGACATGTCCCTATAGAGCCATATTTGTCTGAACAGTGGTTTTTAAAAATGGAAGAACTTGTCAAGCCAGCAATAGAGGTTGTTAAATCAGGTAAAATTCAATTTTTCCCCGAAAGATGGACAAAAACTTATTTTCACTGGCTTGAAAATATTAAAGATTGGTGTATTTCAAGACAGCTCTGGTGGGGGCACAGAATTCCTGTTTATTATTGTGAAGACTGTGGATTTTATTATGCTTACACTGAAGCACCTTTGAAATGTGAAAAATGTGGAAGTAAGAAAATAAAGCAGGATCCTGATGTTCTCGATACTTGGGCATCTTCTTGGTTATGGCCTTTTGCTGTTCATAAGTGGCCTGAAATAGAAGAAAATCTTAAATACTATTATCCTACTGATACGCTTGTTACGGCTCCAGAAATAATATTTTTCTGGGTAGCCAGAATGATCATTGCAGGTATGGAATTTATTGGTGAGATACCTTTTAAGAAGGTATACTTTACGGGGACTGTTCGTGATGAAATAGGTAGAAAAATGTCAAAGTCTCTTGGAAATTCTCCTGATCCACTTGATGTAATAAAGGAATATGGTGCAGATGCTTTAAGATTTACGATACTGAGACTTGCTCCACTGGGCAATGATATTTTCTATGACAATCAAAAGTGTGAAATAGGTAGAAATTTTGCCAATAAAGTCTGGAATGCTTCAAAATTCATTCTTCAAAATATAAAAAATATAAAATTAAAGGAAATAAAGGAAGTTAAACTTGATATTTTTGATAAATGGATCTTGTCAAAATATAGCAAATCTCTTAAGAAATTAAGGGAAGAGATAGAATCTTTTTATTTTAATGATGCGGCTGTTACATTATATGATTTTATATGGAGTGAGTTTTGTGATTGGTATATTGAATCGAGTAAGATTGCTTTATATTCTGATAACAATCAGGATAAAGAAAACAAGGCTTCAGTTCTTTACTTTCTTCTTGTAAATATTTTAAAAATGCTACATCCTTATATGCCATTTATCACAGAAAGGATCTATAGAATTCTTCCAGTAAAGGAAACAGAAAGCATAATGGTAAGTAATTTTCCTACTTACGATGAGAATCTTGTATTTGAAAATGAAGAAAAAACTGTAGAATTTCTCAAAGAAGTTATATATATTATTAGAAATTTAAGAGGAGAAAACAAGGCTCCGCCAGCTACAGAATTAAATGTAAATATAAAACTTTCTAATAATAGGGAAGAAGATTTAATAAAGAACGAAATTTATCTTAAAAAACTTGCAAAAGTAAAGAATTTCACTATAATAGATGAAGCATATAAAAAAGCTCCGATGGAAGTTGTGGGGCTGGGGAATGGCTTTGAGGTATATTTAATACTTGAAGGCCTTGTTGATGTTGAAAAAGAAAAAGAAAGAATCACAAAAGAAATTGAAAGACTTACGAAGCAGATAGAGGGGGTCAGTCAAAAGTTGAAAAATCCGTCTTTTCTTGAAAAAGCCCCCAAAGATGTTATAGAAAGAGAAGAAAAGAAGCTTGAAAACTGGCAAACAGAACTTGACAAATTAAAACAAAATCTTTTAAATTTAAGGTAGGTAAAGATGATTCTTGGTGATAGAGAGATTTTTGAAGCAATAAAGAGAAAAGAGATTATTATTGAACCATTTGATGAAAAGAGGCTTAACTCAAACTCCTACAACCTGAGATTATACAACAAGATGTTTCTTGTAGAAGATGAAGTTTTAGATATGAAGAAACCTTCAAAGGTAAAAGAGATAATAATTCCAGAAGAAGGTTATAGACTTGAACCAGGCAATCTATATCTTGGGAGAACCCTTGAGTATACGAAGACAGAATGTTATGTGCCATTACTTGAAGGTAGGTCAAGTATAGGAAGGCTGGGTATTTTTATACATGCCACGGCTGGTTTTGGTGATGTTGGCTTCAGTGGTTACTGGACGCTTGAAATTTCAGTAGTTAAGCCAGTGATAATATATCCTGAGATAGAAATTTGCCAGATATATTATCATGAAGTCAAAGGTTGTGAGAAAAAATACTGTGGGAAGTATCAAAATAACAATGAGATTCAGGTATCGGGGATATACAAGGAGTTAACAAACTGTTAATTTTATCAGGAAAAATTATATATTATGGATGAAAAACAGGAATTTAAACCAATCGACGTGAAATTCCTCAAAGAGGGAATGATCCTCTCCGGAATTCTATATAGTGAAGATGGCAGGCTACTCTGGCCTGCAAGGAAACCGTTAACCTTTACTTTTATATTTAATCTCAAAACAAACAAGACTAAATTTGTATATTATTCGCCACCAAAGTTTAAAGAAAGTTCAGCTACTGTTGAGAATATGTTTTCAACTGAAACTTTGAGTTTTGCTGTTGAAGCCATAGAAGAAATAAGCCATGAGATTAAATTTGGTAAACTAAGTTCAATGAACATAGCGAAACTTTCTATAGAAAGATTTTTCCATGAGATGGAGAGTTTTCCTGATAGATTTTTGAATCTTATGGTGCTTAAGCATTATGACCAGTATACTTATTATCATTCTATCAACGTAGGCATCCTTTCAATGTATCTTACCCGAAAATTGGGTTATAATCATCTCTATACTCAGGATATGGGGATGGCAGGATTTTTGCATGATATTGGGAAGATTAAAATTCCTTCAAAAATTGTAAATAAGGATGGACCTTTAACTCTTGAAGAATTTCAGATTATGAAGAAACATCCTGTTTATGCTTATGAGATAATCAAAAATGACCCTTCAATAAGTTCGTTTGTTAAAAAAGCTGTGCTCTTTCATCATGAAAGATGGAATGGAACGGGATATCCATTAAAACTTAAAGAAGAGGCTATAGGTAATTTTGCGTCTATTGTTGCTGTCGCAGATGTTTATGATGCACTTACCACTTCAAGACCTTACAAAAAGGCTTTATCACTTAATGATACGCTTATCTATATTTTAAGAAAATCTGATATATACTTTAATCCTTATGTTGCTAATAGATTTGTAAATGAAATGGCAAGGATGAACAAGATAGCCTCATTCTATCCTGTTGGAGCTTATGTTTTACTGAATACTGGAGAGACAGGATATATTACAAAAAAGGATAGTGAATACACATTGAGACCAGAGATGTTAATTCTTAAGAATTTTCAGGGCAAACCATTGCGAACCCCTATACAGGTGGATCTCAAGAAAGACGCCAGTAGATATATCAAAAAACTTATAGAAGAACCATCAGAGATAGAATTTTTATCAAAATTGTTTAAGTTTTAATATTATTTTTTAAAAGAATGTGTATAAAAAATGGAGCACCAATAAGGGAACTTATCACTCCAATTGGTATAATTGTTCCAGCTGAGATATTTCTTGAGAAAAATAAAGCCATTAAAATAATGATATTTCCGACCAGCAAAACTGATGGTATAGAATTTTCTTTATAATCTTTAAAAATCATTCTTGATATATGAGGAACAACAAGGCCTACAAAGCCTATCATACCTGTTATACTTACACTTATACCTGTAGAATAAGCAACACAGAGGAAACCTATTATTTTAAGTTTGTTTGTATCAATTCCAACCGAGAGAGACATTTCTTCTCCTGTTTGATAAATGAAAAGTTCCTTCTTAAAAATTATTGTATAAGAAAGTATAACAAAAAAACCACTAAGTAAGATAATCATTTCACCAGTAGTAAGATAATCAAAATTTCCCATAAGCCATCTTATGGATGCATAAAAATCGTTCGGTAGTAGAAAACTCTGGAGCAAGATTATTAAAGAAGAGAAAAGTGCATTGAAAGAAACTCCGAGCAGAATTGCTTTAGTGATGGAGAAGGAACTTTTTCTATTACTCCATAAGAATATTATTATAATGATAGCAAGACTTCCAGCAACAGAAAAAATGGTTCTGTATACAAAAATTGGTTTTAAAGACAAAAAAACAGTAATTACAGAGCCAAAACTTGCCGCCCCACTTACTCCAATTAAATAAGGCTCTGCAAGTGGATTTGATAGCAGAATTTGAAGTACCATTCCACTTAATGAGAGAATGGACGATACCATAATTGCCTGAAGGAGTATATTTAATCTTATAAATAAAATTTTTTCAGGTATATTAAAGAAGTAGCCATAAAAAACTACAAAGGTAGAACAAATAATCATTAAAAATATAAAAAAAATGAGTCTAACTTTCATTTAATCTATTAAATATATTGACATTTTAAAATTTCGTTTTATATTATAATATCTAATTATTTAAAATGGAAGAAAAATGAGCAACTTTTTTTCAAATAAGAGATTCTTTATTATCTGTCTTGCCGGGGGTTTTCTTATTTCTTTTGTTTTAGGGCTTATCTCAAGAAGTGGTTTTTTGAATATTATTATTAAATCTATAGTTTCAGCTCTCGTTATTGGAGCTTTTGGATTTGGTTTTGATATGTTTTTGATTTCAACTCTTGGAGAAGAAGAGTACGGAAAACTTTTTAATAATATTAATACAACTGCTTCAGAAGAAAAAATTGAGAAAAAAATTGATATAAAAGAAGAAATTGAAGATGATGAGAAACTTGATTATTCAGATATTTTGAAACAACCGACAGTGGAAAATTATGTAGAAAAAGAGGGGCAGCCTGTAGAGGATAAAAAATACGACTTTTCATCTTTCATTGAAAAAGAAAAATCAGAACCAGTTGTAGAAGAGCCAAAAGAGGAACCAAAAACAAAATCTTCTTCATACAGCTATGATGGCGAAGTAAGTTTTCAGGTGAAAAATAAAAAAATAAATACTACTCCAGAAGTTGTTGCTAAGGCTATAAAAACAATACTGCAAAGAGATGGAGATTAATCTATGGCTCTCGAAGCAGAGTTATTGGCAAATAACTATCAGATACCGCAAGATTTTGCACAAAAACTTTTGAATTTTACGAAAAACAATATTGATGCTGCTATAAAAATACTTGAATCATCTGAAAAAAGTATAGCTATAATAAAAGGTAAATTTATAACAAACAAAAAGGTTTTCAATGGAGCTTTTATTTTAGCATATAATTTTGAGCTTAGAGATGTGATATACATTTTTTTTGTAGTTTCAAACGATGCATCAATTTCAAGACTTTCAGTTGAAATAAGCTGGAAAGATTTTTATAGTGAATTACAAAATTATGCTAATGCTAATTCTGCAAATATGGAAATATCTCATGAGATAGAAAGAATTTTAACCACCCCTGAAAACAAAAAATATATTCACAATTTTTTTATAGACTATAACAACATAGATGAAGTAAATATGAAAAGATTTATTACCAGTGAATTATCCAAATTGCTTATGGATACGGGAGTAGCAGTCAAAACACATATAGAACTTATAGATACTTTCAGATTTGAAAAATTTCTTTCCCTTAATCCACTTGGACAAAAACCGGCAAAAAAGGCATCGAAAGACATTTTTATTATCTTAAATCTCAAGGTTGAACCTGTGCTTGCTCCTATTGGTGGACTTGAAATTGGTAGTCTTGAGTTTGGTGATGAACTTCTTTTAAGAATTAAAGATGATAGAGAGATTGTGCAGTTTATCTTTTCGTTCATAGATCCAGCTTCTTTTCAAAGTGGGGCTGTATATGCTACAATAGTTTCAAAGGAGATGGATGAGACCACAGGGAATTTTGCTGTGCGTGTAGAGTTTGGACCTGGTATTTTTGGTAGTTTTGTTCTTGGGAATAAAGTAAGAGTGCAGGCGAAGAAAAAAGCGATTTCTCCTCCACCTAAACCAGAAAAACAACCTCAAAAAGAAACAAAGAAGAATACGAAAAAGTATGAAGAAATAGATTATTCAAAATATTATCCTATAAATGATTATGACAAAGACGAGTTTTTTGAAAAAGGACCATTTCAGACATTTGTTGCTGTAACGTTTGTTTTACTTATTCTATTGATAATAGTTTTATTGTTTATTTAGGGCTTTCCTGAACAATAAATTTTTTTATAGTATCCATTATCTTGTCTCTTATAGCCCTTGTTTTTTCAAGTTTTTCTTCATCTGTTCCAGTAAAGCGGGAAGGATCTTCAAAGAACCAATGAAGTCTTGTGACTTTTCCGGGGAAAATAGGGCATCTTTCACCGGCTTCAGGATCACAAACGGTAATTACATAATCATAAGTTTTTCCTTGTTTAAAAAGTTCAAAGACACTTTTTGTTACGTTACCTGAAATATTATAACCTAATTCTTGCATTGCTTTTACAACGATTGGGTTTAAGTTTCCCGGCTCAAGTCCCGCACTTTCAGCCTGAAAATATTCTCCCCCAAGTTTATTTAAAAAGGCTTCAGCCATCTGGCTTCTTGCTGAATTGTGAACACAGACAAACAAAACTTTCTTTTTTTCCATAAATAACTCCTTGAGTTTTAGTTTAAGAAATAATTGTTAAAATTGTGTTAAGATGAAATAAAAATTTTTTCAAAATTTTTATTTATATTCTTTTCAAACTCACTTTCTTCAATTTCGAGAAAATTTGAGACAAATTCATAAGTAAATTTTATGTTGAAAGGGTTATTTTTTTCTCCTCTTACTTTTTGAGGGGATAGATATGGAGCATCTGTTTCAAGTAAAAGCCTACCTAAGGGAATTATCTTTAAAACTTGTCTTAAATCTTCTGCCTTGGGATATGTAATATTTCCTGCAAAAGAAAATATTGAATTAAGCTCAAGGAACTTTTCTGCCTCATTTAATCCGTAGCCAAAACAGTGAAGAATAAAAGGTTTATTGAATTTATATTCTTTTAAAATCCTGAAAGTATCTTCAAATGCTTTTCTCGAATGTATTAAAAGTGGCAAATTTTTTTCAATTGATAACTCTATTTGAAATCTGAACAATTTTTCCTGAATTTTTATGTCTCCATAATCCCAGTGGAAATCAATCCCTGTTTCTCCAATTGCATATACATTAAGTTTGCCAAAATAGCTTAAAAATTTTTTTGCCTTTTTCTCATCAAAATTTTTTGCTTCTTCGGGATATAGACCAATAGCATTTTTTATAACATTTGATTTTATTGGATTATCTATTAATCTTTCAATTTCTTTTTCATTAATAGCAATATTTATTAAATGACTGAAGTTATTTTCTATTTTGCTGATTATAGTTTCATCTATTTTTTGATAACAATGAAATAGATGACAGTGAGAATCAACTAACATAGACTTTTTCTTCCTTTTTTTCTGGCATCAAAAATATAGTTAATAATAAAACAAAAGCTATAATAGCTATCGGGAAAATCCAGAGAATGTTGTAATTTACTATATTATTTACAGAAGAAAAATCAATAACTTTCCCTGCAAATGTATTACCGATAAAACCTCCTACGCCGAAAATAAGCATAAAGAATAACTGATGAAGAGCTGTCCTTGTTTTTGTTGTAGAATTTTCATCAAGATAGATAGAGATTGTAACGTATATAAAAGCATAAGTAAAGCCATGAATTACGACTCCAAATATTGCAAGAGGATGAAAAGAACCAGCAAGATATCCACCAAATCTTAAAATTTCTGCAAATAGTCCAAGAATTAGCAATTTTTTATATCCAATTTTTGGCAAAAGTAAACCAAGTAGCATCATTGCAAAAATTTCAGTAAATTGTCCAAGACTCATTATAGGCATTATAATTTTCTCTGCTATACCTATAGACGACAAAAATGGAGCTGTTGATAGAAAATAAAATCTATCAGCAATAAAAACAAGATATTGTATTATCAAAATAAGTAAAATTTCCTTTCTAAAAAGGATTTTTATTGCATCGATAGGGAAAACCTCTTTTATAGAAGCTGGTTTTTCCATTTTATAGTTTGGTAAGGTAAGAGCAAAAATAGATAAAATTATTGCACAAATTCCAGCAGCTATAAGAGAATCTCCTATTTTACCCTCATTTCCCGGAATAGAAAGGTAAACAAGACTGAAGAATGCCCCGATAAACATATAACCGGCTGTTCCCCATACCCTTATGTTTCCAAACTTATCTCGTTTGTCTGAAAGAGTATGAAATGCAATCGCATTTGTAAGCCCTATTACAGGTCCATTAAGAATTGCATATAGTAGATAAAAGAACAGAATATTTGGGAAAGAAGTCTGAAATCTTAAAAATATGAGAATTATTCCCATAAAAAAGTTTGAGAAAGCGAGAATATATTTTGATCTGATATACTTATCTGCAATAAAACTTGAAATCAATGGTGAAATTAAAGAAGATACCGAAGCAACTGAAAAAATAAAACCTATTTCACTTCCTGTGAGATGTAAATGATCTTTCCAGAAAAGTGAAAAAATAGGAAGTGTAGCTCCAAAAACACAAAATTGTAAAAACATCATAATAGAGAGTCTTAATACCATTAAAATCTCCTTTAAAAAATAAAAAAATCAATCAACTTTTATGAGTTCATACTTTTGACTACCGAGGCCAATCTTTTCTGCATAGTCAAGTCCAATTTTCCAGTCTGTGTGAGGTTGAGCGAGTTTAAACTTGTCCTTTGAAGGTTCAAATTCTTTTCCTATACAGCTATGCATTATAGGAGGGGCATTGTTTACGAGATCAACACAGGCTCTATCTAAAGCTACTGGATCAAAAGAAGCAAGTATTCCAATGTCTGGCACTATAGCAGTGTCATTATGACTCCAGCAATCACAATTTGGAGAAACATTCATTACGAAGTTAATGTGAAAAGATGGTTTTCCTTTTAATACGGCAAGGGCATACTCTGCAATTTTTTCTTGTGCTCCTTTTGAATCCCATTTGGGCTGTGCTGCATCATACATACATACAGCAACACATTGCCCACATCCAACACAAATATTATAATCTATAATAGCTTTTTTATCAATAACCTTTATAGCATTGTGAGCACAATTAAGTTCACAGATTTTACATCCAACACAATTCTTAGTTACAATGTGGGGTTGGCTGTTTGAATGCATTTCAAGTTTTCCTCCAATAGAGCCAGACCCCATACCAATGTTTTTTATAGCACCTCCGAAGCCAGTAAGCTCATGCCCCTTAAAATGATTCATTGAAATTATAATATCTGCATCTGCAATTGCTGAGCCAATTTTTGCAGTTTTACAGTTTTTCTGGTTTATTTCAATTTCTCTATACTCAGTTCCTTTTAAACCATCGGCTATAATAACTGGGCAACCAACAGTAAAAGGATTAAACCCATTTTCAAATGCACTTTCAATATGGTCTACGGCATTTGATCTTCTACCTTTATAAAGAGTGTTCGCATCAGTTAAAAAGACTATAGCTCCAGCTTCTTTCAAGATTTTTACAATCCTTCCAGCATAATTAGGTCTTATATATGCAAGGTTTCCCGGTTCGCCGAAATGAATTTTTATAGCAGTATATTTTTTCTTAAAATCTATGGATAAAATACCTGCTTTTTTAACAAGGTTTTCAAGTTTGTCAAGTAAGTTTTTACCCGGCTTTGTTGATAAATCAGTGAAGAAAACCTTTGACATATATACCTCCTATAAGACCTCTCTTTTCTTTATAACATCTCTATAGAATTCGCCAGAGAGTTTTATTGTTCTTTTCATATTGGAATAGTTAACTCTTACAATGCCGAACCTTTTGTCATAACCATGACTCCACTCAAAATTATCAAGTAAACTCCAGACAAAATAGCCTTTTAAGTTCACACCATCACTTATAGCTCTTGAAGCCATTTCAAGATGTTGCCTTAAAAATTCCACTCTCTCTATATCAAGAATTTCACCATCTTTTGTTTCAATATCCTTTGCTGCCATTCCATTTTCAGTTATATAAACTGGAATATTGCCAAAATACTCTTTGAAAAATTTTAAACTGGCATAAAAAGCCTTAGGTGTAATAGGCCAGTCCATATAGGTTTTCGGATAGCCATCAGAATATTTAAGTTCTTCAAAACCATCTTCATTATCAGCTTTTCTTATAAGATGTCCAGAGTATATGTTTAATCCCACATAATCAAGTGGACTTCCAATAATCTTCATTTCCTCTTCTGTATAATCTGGAGCATTTTCACCTACATATTTTAACCAATTTTCTGAATATTTTCCAGTCATAATAGGAAATAAAATTTGTTGATTGTATTTATAAAAGGCTTTTTTAGCTGCCTCAATATGTTCTTTTTCTTCATAAACAGGCCAAACCACATGAGGATTATCAACTATACCAGCCTTAGCCTTAGTTCCACCGTTTTCTCTTATTGCTTTCACTCCATAACCGTGTCCGAGTAAAGCATTGTGAACAGTTTGATTTGTTGTTTTTTCATTTTCTATTTTACCGGGGGCATGTTTATCAAATTTATGGGCAAGTATAGTGAAGCAGACAATTTCATTCATAGTAGCCCAGTATTCTACTTTATCCTTGAGATTACTTACAACATAAGCAACATAGTCAGAAAAAATTTTTGGAAGCTCTTTACTTCTCCAGCCTCCATATTTATCTTCAAGAGCCTGTGGTAAATCCCAGTGAAAAAGTGTAACGAAAGGTTTTATGTCGTATTTTAACAATTCATCTATAAGTCTATTGTAATAATCAAGTCCTTTGGGATTTGGTTTGCCTTCACCGAGAGGGAAAACTCTTGGCCACGCTATAGAGAATCGATAAGCATCCAACCCGAGCTCCTTCATTAATTTAACATCTTCCTTGTATAGATGATATTGGTCGCAAGCCACATCACCATTATCATTATTCCAGACTCTTCCGGGAAGCCTGCTGAAAGTATCCCAAACAGAAAGACCTCTGCCGTCCTCATTTACAGCTCCTTCTACCTGATAAGAAGCTGTGGCAGCACCAAAAATAAAATCCTTAGGGAAAGTAAATTTTATCATTAATTCCTCCATTACGCACTATAGTGCGTAAATATTATAAAGAAAATTTTACTTTATGTCAACAAAAAATTTTTTAAAGATTTCTCCTTTGGCTTTTTAAGTTAACAGCAAATGAATATTTGGTTGACAATATTATAAAAATCTTTAAAATTATTCATAGAGGTTAAAATGATTGATAAATGGGTTAAAATTGAAGGAACAAATTTTATATGTGAGAATAAGCCTTTTGTTATTAAAGGTTTTGGGATAGGAACTTTTTTGAATATTGAACATTTTATGTTAAAGATTCCGGGTATAGAACAAAATATAAGAAAATCCTTTGAAGAAGTTTTTGGAAAAGAAGTGGCAAAAGATTTCTGGAGAAATTTTGAAATATCCTTTTTTGATGAAAGTGATGCGAATTTTATGAGGCAAATTGGAGTTAACACAATAAGATTACCCTTTAATTATCATCATTTGTATGATGATAGCGAGGATATTTTTATAGAAAGTGGGTTTAATTCAATAGACAGAGTTGTAGAAATATGTGAAAGAAATGATATTTATGTCATTCTTGATTTGCATGCTGCTCCCGGTGGTCAGAATCCCGACTGGCATAGCGATAATCCAACAGGAGAAAGTTTATTCTGGCATTATGGTATTTTTCAAAAGAAGATTATTGAATTATGGGAGTTAATTGCTAAAAGATATAGTGATAGGAAAGCTATTTTAGGCTATGACATACTGAACGAACCTGTTATAGAAGATAGAAATATCTCAGGCAATATTGTAAATAGCTTTTACAATAAGGTTATATCTGCAATAAGAAAATATGACAAAAATCACATCATTTTTCTTGAAGGGGATTTTTATGCAAGTGATACTTCAAAGTTTGAAGTTTTAGAAGATTCAAATGTTGCTTATTCTATACACTTTTATCCATTCTTTTATGTTGAGAAAAATCTTAAAAAATACAAAAAATTTTCAAAGTCTGAAAGAATTAATTTTTTAAGAGAATCTCTTAAAGGTAGGCTTGAAGATATAAAAAACAGGCTCGGTAGACCTGTTTGGTGTGGAGAAACTGGGGTGCCTTATAGAATCAAATACCTTGATTTACTTGAAAATTTGCTTGATGAGACATTGGAAGTCTTTAATATAGAAAATGTTTCATGGTCTATCTGGACATACAAAGATGCCAATTCAATGGGAATAATTTATCCAAAAAAAGATTCTATGTGGGTAAATTTGACGACAAAATTAACAAAAAACTGGAATTTTCTCAGTGAATTTGCTCATTCAGATGAAAATGCTTTAAATTATATAAAAAGATTATCACCTGAAATTACACCTAACGTAGAACTTATAAGAAAAGTGAAGTTCAGATTACTTTCTATGAGAGATTTGATCCTTATTGAAAAATTAAAAAAAGAATTGAAACAAATTCCCACCGATAAAATAACTCAATTGCCCCTTTCTTTTAAAATTGAGAATTGTGAAGTATGGTATAATCTTCTTAAAATCATAAAGAAATGGCTATAAAAATAAAAGGCAGAACTTTCGTTCTGCCTTTTTTGTATATTTAACCTTTCAAGGCTCCTTCTGTAACCTTATCAATAATCATCTTTGAGAAGAAAATAAACACTATAAGAAGCGGAAATACGGAAATAACATTACCCACCATTATAGCTCCGTAGTCAACAGACTGAAGTCCCTTAAGAGCTCCTAATGCCACTGGAATAGTGTAGCTTTCCATATCTCTTAATACAACAAGTGGTCCCATATAGCTATTCCAGCTACCGAGGAAGGTAATGATGGCGTAAGAACCAAGAATAGGTGAGATAAGTGGTAAAACTATTCTCCAGTATATTCCAAACTCACTTGCACCATCTACTCGAGCAGCATCAACAAGATCAAGAGGTACTGCTGAATTAATATACTGTCTCATTAAGAATATACCGAAAGCATTTGCCATACCTGGTATATAGAGAGCTCTTGCTTTGTTGATCCAGCCAAACCAGTTCATCATTACAAAATAAGGCACAATACTTACGATACCAGGTATCATCATTGTAAATAACATGAAGTTGAACATAAACCTCTTTCCCTTGAACTCATAAATAGCAAATCCATAACCACCTAAAGAACAGAAGAACATAGATGTAAGGGTGGACATAAAGGCAATATATATACTATTCCAGACGTTTTTCCAGAAGGGAAGCTGAGCAAGCAAATTGTTATAGTTTTCAAGGAATCCCTGAATAAAATTAGGGCTTAACGTCATAGGAGGTGGATAGTTGAAAATCTCTGCTTTACCTTTTGTGGATAGAACAAGCATATACCAGAAAGGGAAAATAACAAGTATAGTCCATATAACAAGAGGTAAATATAAAAGAACCTTTTTTATAAAAACCTTCACAGGGCTATCACTTCTCTTTAATCTCTCTTCACTAACTCTATCTTTAGCCATTGCTTTTACTGACATTTTAACCTCCTATTAAACAGTTCTTTCGTCTCTGTCTTTAAAGAAAAACCTGTGTATGAAAGACATAACAAGTATTATAAGACAGAGAAGATATGAGGTTGCCGAAGCCATACCAAACTGCCCCCATTTGAATGCAAAAGCATAGGTATAAACAGCAGTTGTTAAAGCATAGTATAGGTTTCCTGGCATACCATCAACACCGATCATAACATTAGCTTCATCAAAAGATTGCATTCCACCAATGATAGTCATAGCAGTTGTAAAATACATAACAGGAACAAGCAAAGGAATAGTTATCTTAAAGAATATCTGTCCCCAGCTTGCACCATCTATTCTTGCAGCTTCATAGAGATTTTCAGGTATAGCCTGTAGTCCAGCTAAGTAGAGTAGAGCATTCCAACCTGTCCATTTCCAGAAGGCTATTAACGAAAGAGAAACCCAGGTCATAGCTTCTTTTAACCATTCAACAGGCAGCTTTATTGGCAAAATGTTGGGTATAATGCCTATCGCTTCAAGATAGTGAAGACCATAGTTTAAAAATCCATATCTGACTCCATATAGAACACCAAAAAGAATAGTTATAGCTACAGGCGAAGTTATGTATGGAACAAAAAGAACTCCCTTAAAGAAATCTTTAAACTTCACAAGACCAAGATTAAGAATATAAGCAAAAAATAGTCCTAAAATATGCTGAGGAGCCCCACCTATAACCATCATTATTATAGTATTACCAACAGATCTCCAGAACTTCCAGTCTTTAAAGATCAATGTATAGTAATTCTGAAAACCAACCCATCTCATCTCCCTTATACCATTCCAATCATGCAAGCTCAACCAGAAAGAATAAAATATTGGGAAAGTTGAAAAAACGATGAACAGAATGAAAAATGGTGCTGTAAAAACATAAGGAGCTGCTTTTCTCTTAAATGCCAGCCATCCGCCCCCCGGATGTTTGACAACATTAGTTTTGGTAGCCATGACCTAACCTCCAACTTAACAAAAAATAGTTATAAAAACGGATTTTGAAAAGTTAACGTTAAATATTTTATCATATTTAATAAAAAAATTCTACTAAATTTTTATTTATTTCAAAAAAATAATTAAAAAAATAAAGCTGTTTGTGGAAAAACCCACAAACAGCTTTTTAAATTAAATCTTAAACTGATATTATTCCATTTTGCTTTCAAGTTCTTTCTGAGCATCAGCTAAAGCTGTGTCAACATCTTTCTTTCCTTCAAGAACTTCAGAAAGAGCCTGTGAAAGAATTGAGTTAGCTATAGAATCCTTCTCGTTTACATAAACTTCTGGAATTTCCATAGCAATCTGTCTCCAGAGAAGTCTTGCTTTCTGTCCACCAATGTAATCAATTCCTTCTTCAAAAACCTTATCTTTCCATGCTGGAATATAAGCTGGGAACGCATCTGCTTTGTCATATGCAATAAGCTGTGCATTAACATCTGTGCAGAGGTATTTAATAACTTCCCAACCAGCAGCCTTGTTAACATCTGGAATCTTCTTTGGAATAGCAAGGAATGATCCACCCTGGCTCATCTTCATAGGACTCTTATCTCTCTTTGAAAGTTTAGGAAGTTCTGCTACTCTATATTTTCCTTTTGCATCTGGAGCAATCCAGTTCTTTAAGTGTCCACCAAGCCATGCACCTGATGGTGTGTATGAGATTGTTCCTTCTTTTAAAGCAGCATACCATTCATTTGACCAGTCTCCAATCTTTGCATCATATCCTGCATCTCTGAACTTCTTTGCCCAGCTAACTGCAAGTTTGATTCTTGGAGCTGTTAAAGCTGGTTTTCCATTCTTGTCAAAGAATCTTTGTGGTGATGAGAAGAAGATCATATTGAAGATATAGTTTGCACCACCAAGTAACCAGTGGTCAACTTTTCCATCGCCATCAGCGTCGAAGGTAAGGGTTTTACCAGCTTTGAAGAGATCTTCAATATCAACGATTTTGTTGATATCAACTTTTCTCTTATCAAAGACGTCTTTTCTATACCATACGCAACCAGGAGCGATATCAACTGGCATAGCAAAGAGATTCTTTGGTCCTAAAGAAGCCTGTGCCCATTTGTAAGGAGTAAAATCTTTTTTGAATTGACCAGCATTGTAAGGTTCATCCATAAGATTTTCAAAACCACCACCAGCACCGAGCTGAGCAACATAACCGATTTCAACAACTGCGATATCTGGTAAACCTTTACCAGCAGCGAGTGCTGTAACAAGCATGTTGTGGTGATCACCATAACCGAGAGCCCTTACTTCAACTTTGATGTTAGGATACTTCTTGTAAAACTCTGGAAGAGCTGCATTATAAGCAGCATCAAGACTTGGGAAAACGGCAAGAATCAAGTTAACCTTTTCGCCGTTATAAGGTTTAACGGCAGAGAAACCAAAGCTCATAGCAAGAGCAATGGTAACTAACACTAACACTACTCTCTTCATAACTCCTCTCCTTTTTATTTATTTAACGGACTTTTTTAATGAATGAAATTCTCTTACGAAGCTTTTACCCTTACCTCATAGGGATAAAAACCTCAAAACCCACCTCTCACTTAATTTTAATACGAACAAACTTTTTTGTCAATAGATTTTTTTAAAAAATAAAAAAAATGTTTTAACCCAAAAATAAAAATTGACTTAACATTAATACATTATTATATTATAATATATTCAATCAAGGAGTATTCAATGATAATCATAAGAAGTGAATTATGCCCAAAGAATCATCCCTGTCCTGTTGTGAGGCTTTGCCCAGTGGAGGCAATAAAGCAGGATAGTTTTTATGAAGCACCTTACATTGATAAAGAAAAGTGTATAGATTGTGGTAAATGTGCAAGAGCTTGTAGAGTTTTTCAAAAAGTTTAACTATTTTTTTTCTTTTTTTATTATTTGAAGTCTACATTTATCCATACAGTTTAAAATTTCTTTCATCATAGTGTGATACTTTGACTGGAGTAATTTTGAACCAAAAAGTCTATCAAGGAAGATTTTAAACTTTGTGAATGTTCCATAAATTCTGATTTCATTATACTCTGTTTTTGAGGGGAAATAGAGGCTTCTTATATCTTCCACTATGCTTTTTGCCTTTTCAATTTCTATTCCTTCACTATTTATTTTGTTATAATCTATAATGCTTTGGATTCTATCATAGAGCCAGTAAACTCCTTTTATAACCATTTCATCATTGTTATTGAAGTCTATGAAGTCTTTTGGAGAGAATTTTCCTGTCAATGTATGTCTTAATGGGTCAATATTTCTTTTGTTTTGTGGTATGTCAAATTGATCAAAGCCCTGTTTTAAACTAAGGAGTTTTCCATTAACATCAAACTCTGGTTCAAGATCTTCCCTTAAGCTGGTATTAAAATTTTTAAGCAATTTTAAAAGTTCAATAAAGTTATCACTATCTACAAAGATTCTTTCTTTTTTTATTATTTCTTCTCTGTCTTTTTTGTTTATGTTTTTTGTTTCAAATGCTATATTTATTTCTTTATTTTCTTCTATTTCAGGAATGAAAAAGTCTAAAATTTTTTCAATTATATTCTTTTTATATTTGTTCTGATCCGTAAATATAACCTTATCGCCAATGATTTCAATCTTATAATTTATTGATGAAATTAAAGGTTGTAAGATATCAATAACTATAGCTTTTAAAGCACTGCTTATAATGATTCTCAATTCTTCAATAATGTTTAAGATTGATTTTCCGTCTTCTGTGGCAAGTGTTGCAAAGCCTTTCTCTATCAATTCTTTTGAAAAATTTGACACAAAAATATTAAGACCACTTACAAATTCAAGAATATGTCCACTTCTCAAGAAAGGAAGTTTTTCTTTTTTTGATAGTTCATACAACTCTGATATAAAATTAGATATATTGATTATCTTCTCAATATCTTCTTTGTAATTGGATAAAAAAATGATTTTTTCTGGAATTTTACCATCTGGAAGTAATGAAGTTGAAATATAGTATTCAAGAATATTCTTTAAAATTTGAAAATTAAACTGAATTGGGACTATAGGCTTACCAAAAAAGTTATTAAAATAATTTCCACTTTTGAGATCAGTAATTTTTAAAAAATATCCTATAAACAGGTTTTTTTCAAGACCACTTCCACCTATTGCCATAGAAAAATTTGCTGGATTAAAACTTTCTTTATTAAATAAGTCGGGATATTTTTGTGGATGTTTTTTATAGTCTTTTTCAAAAAAAATTCTTCTCAGTTTAAAAAATTTTTTATCCTTATATTTTGAATGAAAGTAGAATTCTTTTTTTATTTTGTTTATCCAGTTCCATGCTTCTTCGCACAAAATTAAAGAATTATCAATATTGAAGTAATTATATTTTTCCTTCAGTAGTCTTTCAGAAAGCTGGATAAAAATAGGTAATTTTGATTCTTCCATAAAACTATTTTATATATTCCTTTATCATTTTATATAATCTATCTTCTTCTTTAGCAAGAGAATCAGCTATTGCTCCAGCCCTGTCATATAAGGCTTTTCTCTCATATTTTTCTCTATAGTTTGTTATATTTGAAGAAATTTCTTTGAACTCATTGGCAAGAACCTTCCAGTTTTCTATACATAAATCCAATTGTTTTATGATATTTTCTAATTTTTTGTCCTTTAATTTGCTATTCATAAAAACAAGATAATCCTTAAATATTTCTCTATTTGCTGCTCCTTTGGTTTCAAGTTTTTCAATGTAATGATAAAAACTATAGAAGACACCCGGCAAAAATATTTCCATTTGAACAAACTTTTCAATATTGACAATCTCTTTGCTTAAATTATTAATAGCTTCGATGCCGAAATAGTTTTTTAAATCACTTAAGTTCTTTTTAACTGGTCTTTCATAACTTTTTACTACTTGAGAGAGCGATGTCAAAAGGATTTTTTTATTGTATAAATCGTCATTTTTTTCTTTCTCTATCCAGAAAAATTCTCCATAGGGGGTAAAGGCTTGGGTAGTAGAATTCCTTGCTTTATCAAGATCGTTTAAATTGATTTCTATAAGGTTTGTTCTATCATTATCAGTTATTAAAGCTATATTTTTTTTAAAATCAATTCCAAAAATTGTAATATAATGTCTACCATAACTTGAAAGTTTACTGCCATATTTGCCCCCATATCTGTATGGGAGAAATCTGATGTCAACTCTCAGTATAACAGGTATTCCTTCTTTCAACTTTTCTTTTATAATCTCAAGTGATTTTTTTGAGCTTGTGTATTGTTTGCCTGACCATTTAATTTGCGTGTTTTCAAAGAAATTTTCTGCCATTCTGTCATTTTTAATACCGATAAAAGGAAAAGCAGACTGAAAATAGTAAAAGTCCATTCCGCTACCAGCACCGAAGATAAAAGCCTCATTTACATCATAACCAAGAAATTTTAATGCGTTCATTATTGCAGTAGCTTCGCTGTCTTCACCTATTTCTATTTTTTCTGGTTTTAAGGCAATATTTTCTGCTTCATTGATATTTTTAGCACTACATGAAAAAACAAAAAAAAGGAATGTTAAGAATAAAATCTTCATAAGTTCTCCATCTTATTGATAACATAACATTTCAGGCTAAAAAAGTCAATTATTCTCAATATATTTAATGAGGGCAAGTAGTCCAAGTTCATATACATAATGACCAAAACCAGAAATTACACCAATAGCTATATCAGAAAGATAAGATTTTTTTCTGAAATCTTCCCTCTTGTAAACATTAGAAAGATGAACTTCAACGAAGGGTATTGAGACAGAGAGTATTGAATCTCTTATAGCTATAGATGTATGAGTATATGCTCCCGCATTAATAATAAGACCTTTTGCTGATAATCCTTCTTTATGAATGAAATCTATAATTTCACCTTCGTGATTTGATTGAAAGTCCTTTAATATAAAACCTTGCTCTTTTGCAATTCTTTTGAGATTTTCGACTATTTCATTAAGAGTTAAATGTCCATATTTATCAGGCTCTCTTGTTCCAAGCATATTAAGATTTGGACCATTGATAAGTAGAATTTTATTACCCATTAAAAAACCTCCTTTAAGACCATTGCATATCTTGAGTTTTTCACTACATTAATTTTAACAGGATTATCAAGAGAAAAAACTTTGTCTAATTCAACGTAAGAATCTTTGTATACATATATTTTTTCTACATACAGGCTGTATCTTCTTGCGATTAATTCAACTTCTTTTTTGCCGATATCGCCTATCAAAATATAAACCTTTGAATCTTCTGGAATATAGTAAGAGATTTTATCATAGTTATCGAGTTTTTTATTTATTCCTATTATTGCTATGTCTTTGTAATAAAAATAATTAATTCCATTTTCTTTGGTTTTATAAATGTTTTCTTCATTATAAGAGAGGTCAAAAATTGGCACAATAATATTTGAGGAAAGATTTTTTTCGTTCTTTTTGTAAAATTCTCCAAATTCAATTAAATCCATTTTGTTTTTTCTTGACAAAAGGACAATAAAGGCAGAATCGTTTGAATTTTTGAGTTCAAAATCCAATGTGGAAATACAAAAGTTAAATTCGTATTCTGTCCCATAAGGGAGTGTTTTTATTATTCCTTCTTTTTGTTGGTTTTCTTCTTTGTATTTGAACTTATAGAAAGTGTTTTCTTCAAGATCTGTGAATACCATTTTATGGAAAAATTTTGGTGTTTTTTCTTCTCTTACCCAGTCAATTTCTCCTGCCATTGTGAAAAATACTTTTGTACTTAAAGGGTATCGGGTAAGATAGTTTATGGAAATGGAACTAAAAAAAGTGTTTTCTGGTAGAAAAAATGGACCTATAGATGGTTGAAAGTTTTCTTTATTTTCTGAAACATTTTTTGCATTATAAGAACACGAAAAAATTATTATAAAAAATATAAAAAAAATTTTTTTCATTAATTCCTCCATTAAGTTTTATCGGAATTTATAAAAACTCTTTTATACCACTTGACAAAATAAAATTTTATATTAAAGTATAATATTCCGATAAAAAATTGAATTTTACTAAAATTTATAAAGGAGGAATTTGTGAATAAGAAAAAATTCAGGTGGAGATATTTTATTGATAAGCCTTTCCAGACTCGTTTTATTTTGAGATTTTCTGTACTTATACTTTTGGGTTTTGTTTTATCATTTGCTGTAATGGCTGTTGCAAAGGCTTTTCGTTATAAAGAACCACTTTATTTCAGAGCAAAATTGCTTACTGAAGAAGAGTGGAAAAAAGTTGATTATAACAATCCTTCTACTTATCTGGATATGAAACCTTTGAATGTATTTGAAATTTATTCTGTACCACTTATAAGCATAAGTATTTTATATATCATCCTTATTGGAATATTTGGACTCTTCATCTCACATAAACTTGCAGGTCCTGTATATAGAATAAAGAAAACCTTGAAAGATGCTGCTGATGGAAAGATTGATATTAAAGATCTTAAGTTTAAGTTGCGAAGGAAAGATGAATTACAGGATCTTGTTGAGGCATTAAACTACTTTATTGACAGGGTTACTAAAAAATAAAACATCTTATGAAATCTGGCTAAAGTTTTAATCATATTGAATAAAAAGAGGTTCGTTATTAGTAGGCGAGCCTCTTTTTTTAATTATATTTCAAGAATTATAGTATAAGGACCATAGTTTATACTTTCAATCTCCATCATTGCCTGAAAAACTCCACTTTTTGTCGGCACACCTGAATTTTTAAATTTCTCAAGGCATTTTTCATAGAAAAGCCTTGCGTTTTCTACGTCCATAGCTTCTGAAAAAGATGGTCTTCTTCCTTTGCGAACGTCTCCATAAAGTGTAAATTGCGAGATTAGTAAAATTTCACCACCAATATCTCTTACAGAAAAAACTCCCTCTTTCTCATTATCTGGAAATATTCTCATTTCTGTTATTTTTTTTACCAGTAGATCAATATCTTCTTCTTTACTATCTTTTCCTATGCCGAGATAGACAAGTAATCCGGTCTCAATTTGAGAGATGAGTTCTTTATTCACATATACACATGCTTTTTTTACTCTCTGGATAACAGCTTTCATTAACTACTCCAAGAAATATCTTTAAATAATTATAGGACTTCTGAAAGAATTTCTCCAATATCTTCAAGATTAAATGGCTTGTAAATTATAGCATTTATATTGAGCTTGTTTATTTTTTCTTGTTCAAATCGATGTTTGTGAGTTAAAAGAATGGTTTTAATGTTTTCATTAAATCGTTTAAATTTTTCAATAAATCTTTCAATGTTTTTTTCGTCTATATTGCTTGTATCTATTATAAGACAATCGTAATTTTTTTCTATTATTTCAGGATTTTCAAATACCCTGAACTTATTTAAAAAACTTGCTTTTATGTTAAAGTAAGCAAATATTTTTTCAAGTGTTTTTGTAATAGCACTATCACTTTCAATTATTAAGACTTTTGTATCCTTGATAACCTTTTTCTCTTTTTTTGTTTTCAACTCATCTTCTATTTTATCACTTATGGGTAAAAAAATCTGAAATATTGTGCCAACTCTTTCTCTTGAATTTACTGCTATAAAGCCGTTATGATTTTCAATGATCAATTTAACGAGAGATAGTCCAAGACCCCTGTCCTTTCCTTTGGTTGAGAAATTAGGGTCAAATATTTTTTCGATCTCTTCTTTTTTAATTCCAATTCCATCATCTTCTACAGATATTTTTACATATTTGCCTGCCTTGACATCGTAAGGATTTTTTTCACCTATTAGCTGATTTCCTATTTTTATAATTATATTGCCTGATTTTGAAACAGCCTCTCTTGCATTCACAAGTATATTTTTCAAAGCCTGTGCGATTAATGATTGGTTGAACTCAAGCTCCCATAAATTTGCCTCTGCACTCACTGAGACATTAATATTACTTCCTCTGAAGATGAAGTGGACAAGCTCTTCAACGACTTCTTTTATGTTTCCTTTTCTTTTTACTGGAATGTTTCCTTTGTAAAAAGAAACAAAATCATTAATAATGTTTTTTGATTTAACCGATGCATTTTCAATATCGACGATGTAATCGTAAATATTTTCATCTTTTACAAACTCCTTCATAAGATGAACACTTGCAAGAATGGTAGTCAATTGATTGTTTAAATCATGAACTATACCTTCAGAAATAAGCCCTATAGTTTCAAGATTTTTTCTTTTGAAGATTTCATCCCACAACTTTTTTTGAATTGTAACATCGTCAAATATAAAAAGAACATTTTCACTTTCGGGGATAGGAATAAATTCAAGATTTAAAATAATCTTATTTTCATTTTTTGTAAAAAAGTATTGCATATTTCTTCTGATCCTTCTTTTCTTTTGGATACATTCACTCAGTAGGTCTAAAATATAGGACTGCTCACCGTCTTCACTCTTAAGGAAACTTGATATTTTTGTTTTTAAATATTCTTTATTTTCAAAACTGAGGACATATTCTGCAACCTTGTTGGCGAAGAGAATTTTTCCCTCAGAGTTTAAAATAATAGCACCTTCTTTTATGTTTGAAAAAATTGCCTGATTCAGATTTCTTTCTTTATTGTATTCGTTTCTTATTTTTTTGTATTTCTTTTGAAAATTTTCATTGTTTAAAATGAGAATGTAGGAAAATAAAGATTGATAAAAGAAATTCCCAAAGATATTAGAAATTAAAAAGTTGGGATGTATAAAAAAGGTGTTTTCGATAAAAATATCATTTGATAATCTTCCATTGTCAGAAATTACAATAAATTGGGTATAAGTATTTTCATATGTTTCCTGGATTGATTTAATAACATTAAAATAGTCAATTTTTCCATCAGCTATAACAAGTGCGACTTCATTTTCACTGAAAAAATCAAAAATTTTCTCCTCAGAATCAATAAAATGAGTTTTGATAGAAAAAGGGATTTTGTAAGAGGAAATAAAGAAATTTATGTCATCTTTATATTTTTCTGTTGCTATAATTACATTAAAATCCTTTTTGATGTTTGAAAAAGAGTCAAACTCCATACACCCTCCCTGGTGGATAGGTTTAGTATACAATATCTATATTTTTTGTCAATATAAAAAATATTTAGGTTAACATTTTTTATCTATTGTAAAGTTTTGAAATTTCCTTTAAGAAGTCTAAAGGAAATTTTTCATAATCTTTTTTTCTTGTTTTCCACTGCCAGTTTTTACCTATTGTTCCGGGGGTATTTAATCTTGCCTCATTTCCAAGAATAAATAAATCCTGCAAGGGAACAATAGCAAAATTAGCCACAGATTTCCATATCTCTCGTATCAAAGAAAAAACAATATTTTTATCGATATTTTCATCCTTAATGTTGAGGTAATTGAGCAAAAAATCTTTTTTTATTTTATCAAGTTTTGTTAACCAGCCTTTTAATGTATCGTTATCGTGGGTTCCAGTATAACAAACAAAATTAGAGTTTTTAAAATTGTGTGTCAGATGTTCTGAATTAGGTCCATCTTCAAAGCCAAATTGCAAAACTTTCATACCCGGAAAGCCGAATTTTTCTCTTAATTTGACAACGTCTGTAGTTATTATTCCAAGATCTTCAGCTATGATTGGGAGAGCTTTAAATTTTTTCTTTAGTTTACTGAAAAGTTCCAATCCATAAGCCTTTTCCCATTTTCCATTTATTGCTGTTTTTTCACCATAGGGGATGGCCCAGTATTCACAAAATCCCCTGAAGTGATCCACTCTTATATAGTCAAATAGGGTAAAACCCATTTTAAATCTTTCAATCCACCAGCTAAAATCAGTTTTCAAAAGATTGTTCCAGTTATAGAGAGGATTTCCCCATAACTGGCCTGTCTTGCTGAAATAATCTGGGGGAACACCAGCAACCCTTTTTGGTTTTAAATCTTCATCAAGCTCAAAAAGATCTGGATTTGACCATACATCTGCACTATCCATAGCTACAAATATAGGTATATCACCTATTATTGAAATTCCTTTTGAATTTGCATAGCTTTTTAACTTTTCCCATTGTTTAAAAAATATGTATTGAATAAAACAATAAAATTCTTTTTCTTCATTTATTTCTTCTTTTAATTTTTTATCAATTTTTCTTTTTTTTAAATTTTCATTCCATTCAAGCCAGCTTCTCTGGTTTATTTTTTTTAAAGCCATAAAGGTAGAATAATCATCAAGCCAGAAGATATTTTCTTCATAAAATTTATAATAATCTTTTGGGAATTCTTTTTTCATTAAACTGAAGATTTTTTTGAGTAAAGGGATTTTTATTTCATACAATTTCCCATAATCGATATAATTTTCATCTGACAGGAGGGTATTCAATTCATCTTTTTTAATTAAATTATCTTCAACAAAGGTTGATAAGTCTATTAAAAGAGGATTGCCTGCGAAAGCTGAAAAAACCTGATATGGAGAGTCTCCATATCCTGTTGGTCCGATTGGTAAAATTTGCCAGAGCTTTTGTCCTGCATCATAGAGTAAATCAATGAATTCGTATGCTTCTTTTCCGAGAGTGCCTATTCCGTATTCACCCCCGAGCAAACTTATATGTGCTAAAACCCCCCCTTTTCTATCCATCTTAAGCCCCTTTATAGAATAATGTCGTTTTTTCTATTACATTTACTGCACCTATTATCTTTTGTTATGCCTTTAAAACTTATATCGTATCCATTTCTCTCTATAAGAAGATTTCCACATTCAGGACAATAAGTGTTATGGCTACCTATAACATTCCCTTTGTAAACGTAGTGCAAGTGTTCTTTTGAAATTTTTTCAGCTTCATCAAGAATTTTTATATCTGTAGCTTTTTTATTATACCTGTAAGAAGGAAAATATCTTGATAAATGAAAAGGAATTTTTTTATCAATAGAAGCTATCCATTTTGCTATGGAACTTATTTCTTCAAGGTTGTCATTAAAATCAGTAACAATTAATGTTGTTATTTCAATGTGGACGTTATTTTTGTAAAGAGTTTCTATAAAATTCATCACTGGTTTAAGATTACCAGTGAGTTTTTTGTAGTTTTCTTCTGTGAAAGCCTTTAAATCAACATTTGCGGCATCAATTAATGGGATTAATTTCGTAAGGGGTTCTTTTTCGATATATCCATTTGTTATTAAGATATTTTTGTAGCCGTTTTTTTTGAAAATTTCTGCTGTTTCGAGAACAAATTCATACCAGACAAGTGGTTCGGAGTAGGTGTAAGCTATTCCCGGAAAAATATCAAATCCATAGTTTTTCTGGTTTTTGAGAAAATATAAAAACAATTCTTCAGGGAAAAGGTTTGGATTTATTTCATCATTATACTCATCAAAAAATCTTGATAGATGACTATTTTGACAGAAAGGACATTTCAAATTACATCCGAGTGTTCCTGCTGATAAAATGACCTTGCCGGGGTAATAGTGATACAGAGGCTTTTTTTCTATTGGATCAAGAGACAATCCTTCAACCACACCATAATTTAATGTGTAAAGTATTCCATCAAGATTTTTTCTTGCCCCGCATATTCCACTTTTCCCATTTTGAATTATACATTTATGTGGACAAAGGACACATTCTACTGTATTCTCATTAATTTTATTATAAAATAATGCTTGTTTCATTTAAAATCCCTGTTAACATTATAATGGAAAAGGGAGAAATAAGTCAACTAAGAAAATGATTTCTACTTGACAGAAGTTTGCTTATAATATATATTTTATTTAAAATATTTTAGAGGCACAAGGTATTAATGAGACTTAAGAAAAACTTTACCTTAGATTTTGATTATGTGAATGTTTTTGGAGTTCACGATTCTAATTTGAGGCTAATAGAAAGGCTTTTAGAGGTGAAAATATATCCAAAAGAAAATGCCATCGATTTTGAGGGTAAAGAGGAGAATATTACAAAAGCATCTCATATTATAGATAATATTATTAGACTCTCAAAGGATAAGAAGCATATATCTCATCAGGAAATAAAACTTTTATTTGAGCAATCTGAAAGAGCTGGTAGTTATGAAGAGGAAACTCTTATATCAGAAGGTTTAACTATTTCTAAAAGAGGAAAAACGTTAAAACCCAGAAATATAAATCAGCTTGAATACATAAAGAAAATTCTTAAGTCAGATCTTACATTTGCAATAGGCCCTGCTGGAACAGGTAAGACATATCTTGCTGTAGGAGTTGCATTACATCTTCTTTTTAAAGGACAGATAAATAGAATTATCCTTACAAGGCCAGTGGTGGAAGCTGGAGAAAGTCTTGGATTCTTGCCGGGGACTCTTGAGGAAAAGATAGATCCATATCTTCGTCCACTCTTTGATGCAATGAAAGAATTGCTTGAAGCTGAAGAAATAAGATACTATACTGAAAATCAGGTTATTGAAATTGCACCACTTGCATATATGAGAGGAAGAACTCTTTCAAATGCTTTTGTGATACTTGATGAAGCTCAAAATACAACAACTATGCAGATGAAGATGTTTCTTACCCGACTTGGAGAAAACAGCAAAATGGTTATAACAGGGGATATTACACAGATAGATTTACCTTATGGTAAAGAATCAGGTTTAAAGCAGGCGATAGAATTATTCAAAGGTGTGAGTGAGATAGAGTTTTTTGAGTTTGGCCCTGAAGATGTTGTAAGACACGGGCTTGTGAAAAAGATTTTAGACATATATGAAAAAAGGGAAAATGATTCATGGAAAGAAATAACGAAACCATAAACTTACCATTTATAAAATTCTTTTTAAAAGAAAGAAAAATAACTTTATTATTTATTTTTACCTATCTTATTTCTTTTGGTTTGATAGTATTATCAAATCTTCCACCTTCAAAGAAAGATTTTCTTCTTGAAGATAATGCAAAGAAGTCAATCTTATCAGACGAGAATATTTCTTACATCAACAAAATGGAATTAAATGAAAAGATAAAAGAGTTTTCTAAATCTCTACCTTATTATTATAGATATAGTGAAAACCATTACAACAAATTCAGTTCAAATATTGATAGATTTTTTACCACAATTTCAGTAGAAAATTCAAATCTTAAAAATTCATTGTTAAACAAAGGTTTTATATTTTCTGATGAAGTGATAAATTATATTACTGAAAGAAAGATTTATATAACTAACTATATAAATAGAATAAACTACCTTTATGAGGCATTTACTTCAAAATATATTATTGTTGATAAACTTATTCCTGATGAGACGAATTATAGTCTTATTAAAACTTCTGGGATTGAGAATCTCCAATATGATAGAATTGTTTTCTTTCCAGTTGATAAAGGATTTTTAAGTTTATTTGTAAAAAAAATATTTCCATCTTTAAGTATTAAAGAAAATCTATTTTACTCTGAGGTTCTTGCGAATTGTCTTTTGTCAACAGCAAATATTGATGAAAATATAAGAGCTGATAGGCTTAAAGAGGCTATAGAAACTCTTTCAGATAGAAAGAGTTATATAGGTTATAAAGAAATAATTATAAAGAAAGGCGAAAAGATAAACCATGAAAAATATGAAAGAATTTCTGCTTATATAGAGTATAAGTGGAATAATTTTTTAAAAAAGATTCTTTTTTATTTTATTTTGTCTTTTGGGCTTTTTATCTTTGTTGTTTATAGATTTTATACATTTGATAAAAATGAATTTCAAAAAGAAAGAAATCTGCTTATTTCAGTGTATGGGTTTATAATTGCAAATGTATTTTTTTATTTTTCTTCTTTTTTCTATAGAGAATACAGCAATATAGAGCTGTTTTTATTTGTTCCTTATGGGGTTATAACTTCATTACTTCCGATTTTACTTATAAAACAAAAAACTTCATTTATTTTGCTAATTACATATACTTTTTTCTCGTTTTTCTATCCTTTTTTTGATGTTTATAGTTTTTTTAACCTTTTGATGCTTGCTTTTCTTACGATCTATACATCAAAAATATTGAATAAGAGGGGAGATTTTTTTATACTTGGTATTTTAATTTCAGCATTTGAAATATCTTATGCCCTTTCATATATTCTTTTGCATGAAAACTTTTCAGCTATAAAGATTCTTTTAAATATTTTGTTTGGCTTTGGCAATGGAATGGTAAGTTCTATATTCTCTCTCGGCATTCTTCCATTTCTTGAAGATATATTTGTTATTCCTACGCATTTTAAATTGCTTGAGCTTTCTAATATTTCAACAAGTAAGTTATTGAGAGAATTCAGAAATGAGGCACAGGGAACATACAATCACTCAATAATGCTTGGTGATATGTGTGAAAAGGCTGCCGAGGCAATAGGAGAAAATCCTTTGCTTGTAAAGGTTGGAGCTTACTATCATGATATAGGTAAAATGAAAAATCCAGAATATTTTATAGAAAATCAAATGGGAGAAAATAGACATAATGAGATGAAGGTTACAATGTCAGTGTCTATTATTAAATCCCATGTTAAACTTGGTGTTGAAATGGCAAAGGAACATAAAATTCCTGAAGAAATTATAGATTTTATAAGAGAACATCATGGCACAACGACAATCTCATACTTTTATCATCAGGCAGTTAACCTTTATGGTGATGAAAATATAAATATTTCTGATTATCAGTATAGTGGGCCAAAACCAAGAAGCAAGGCTACTGCCATTCTTATGCTTGCAGATAGTGTTGAGGCTACTTTAAGAGCTTATTCACAGAATACCGAAAAGATAAATACAGGCATAATAGAAGACATAGTTAATGATGTTACAGAAAAAAGAATTAAACAGGGACAGCTTGAAGAATGTAATATAACACTTAAAGAAATCAACCTTATAAAAGATGAATTTGTAAAGTTTTTGACAAGCTATTATCATAAAAGAATAGATTATAAAGCTGAAAAGTAGGGACGTTTTATGACAAACTTTTCTTTACTTTATGACACGAATAAAATTGGTTTTCTCAAGTCTGGAGAAATAGTATATAAGTTTGATAATCTTAAGATTGTGGATATCGAAATATCAAGCAACAATTTTGTGTCCAATTCAATTTTGTTAAACTTGAAAAACATTGAAACAAACAAGATTATTTTTGAAGTCAAAAGTTTTGAAAAGAAAGAATTTAAAATACCAGCTATTTTAGTTAAGGCAGAAGTATCAAACAAAACAAACGAGTTTTTAATACCTGAACAAAAAATAAGCTATCAGGAAACAGATATTAAAATAACAAATAAACAACCCATAGAAGGAATATATAGTTTTATTGATCCTTTGTGGTTTATAATTCCAGCTTTATTGATTTCAATCGGCATACTTGGCTTTTTGTTTTTCAAGTTATTCAAAAAGCAAAATCAGGAAATAAAAGAGGTTGAAGAGATTAAAATTGATCCTTTTGATAAGTTCAGGCAAAGTATAGAAGAAATAAAAAATATGCCTTTTTCAGAAAAGGATTATAAAGAAATTTTTGTAAAAATCTCTGAAGCTGTGAGAGAATTTCTTGAGAATATTTATAGTTTCAATGCTCTTGAGATGGGGACAAGAGAAATCTTAAACTATTTTAAAAAATTGAAGGATATTGAACATAAAGAAGAAGTGATAGAGATTATAACTCATATTTTTAAGATATCTGATAGAGTAAAATTTGCGAAGCATATCCCAACATTACAAGAAAAGGAGATATGTATTAAAGAATGCGAAAATTTGCTGAATTTGTTAACTAAAAAAGAGGATGAGACATTATGAGATTTGCAAGTCCTTATTTTTTAATTCTGCTTGTTGTTCCAGCTTTGTATGTTTATTTTAAATATTTTGCGAAGAGAAGGATAAATTTCTCAGTTGCAATAAACTTTTCTTCTATAAGCCTTTTAAAGAAAGAAAAGTCTATTCCAGTGAAATACTTTAACATATTAAATGATATTCTTCTTGTTTGTGCTATTTCTTTATTTATAATTGCGTTGTCAAGACCTCTTGGTGGTAGTTCTATAAACACCGATCAGCTTTATGGTGTTGATATAATTCTCTGTCTTGATGTATCAGGTAGTATGCTAAGCTATGATGGATTTCCGACACATTTGAAATATAGAGAAGTATTAGGCCAAAGAGTGTATTATGACCCAGCCAGAACATTGTATCAGGCAAATAGACTTAATTCTGCAAAAAAAGTTATAACAGAGTACATTGATAAACAGGAATTTAATAGAATAGGACTTGTGATTTTTGCAGGATATAGCTATACAAAGTCACCACTGACACTCGACAAAAAGATGTTGAAAGAAATTGTCAACTCTATTGATTTTGACCCTGAAAATGATGGAACAGCAATAGGAATGGGGATAGCGACAAGCATTAATAGAATAAAAAATTCAAAAGCGAAGAGTAAGATTATAATTCTCCTTACAGACGGAAATAACAACACTGGCTTAATTGCACCTTTGACAGCAGCTACGATAGCTACAAACTACGGTATAAAAATATATACTATAGGGCTTGGAAACAAAGTTGGTTTTTTACAACCACTCAATGCAAATTTTACAGAGTATTTACTTATGCCGGGTGAAGGGCTTGATGAAAATACACTTACTAAAATTGCTGAGATAACTGGTGGAAAGTTTTTCAGGGCATATGATCCTGAATCTCTTAAAAATATTTATAATGAGATAGACAAACTTGAAAAATCAAAAATAGAAGTAAAAAGAAGAATATTTTATAAAGAAAATTTCTATGGCTATTTAGTGGCTGGTTTTCTTTTTCTTTTTGCTTTTATCATTATCAATATTTTATATATAAAGATACCTTGATAAAAGTTGATTTTCAGATTAAAATTAATTAAGAATTTTTAATCAAAAAGAAGAGGAAAAAATGAAAAATAAAAGCATTTATGAAGAAAAGAGAGAAAAACTTGGTATACATAAACTTCATCACGATGAACAAAAGAAACTCTTTAACGAATTTGTTCAGATTGGTGGTGAGGTAGTAGACTTACAACCAGACGAGAAGAGCCATCTCAACGAAAAACTTGAAGAGTGGATAAGGCAAAAGGAACTTGAATACAAGAAAAAAGTAGCTGAGGAATTAGGAAAAGAAAAAACCCATTACAGGACAACAAGAGAAAATAAAGATAGTTATGAAAGGACAGAGCCTATTAAAAATAAAGTTTCGTCTCCTACTCCAAAGAGAAAAAAAGATGATAATCCCACTCCATATTTTTTCAGTAGACTTGCTTCAAAAATAACCTGCATACTTTTTGGCATCTTTCCTATTTTTAAAAGAGGTTTTACAAAAAGTTTTATGGAATTGACATTTTATAAATTACAGACAGGTTTACTTGATGCACAGCAGATTCTTTTTACAATTTTTCAAACTGATCCTAAAGTCACAAACAGGATAAGAAATTTCTTATTAAAAGCTGGATATACTTACTATTTTGAGCTTGTATATAGATTCTATTTGCTTTATGATGAGATCTTATTCAGTAAGTTGTTTGAGACTACAGATGATTATGACAATCCTGTTTTTAAATCCAAACCATATTTTGTTGAGTTATTTAAAAGGATTCTTTCTATTCATAGATATTATACTACGCTTGATAAGGCATTTTTAAAACTTCTTGAGGAAGAAAAAAGAATATGCAATCTTGACATAAAGTTAACTGATATGAGATTTGAAAAACTGAAAGACATAAGTAAATTTGTGTTTGAAAAATACTTTCCAAAACTTTTGCACCTCATTGATTTTTACTATAAAGATGAAATCTTTCAAATGGAAAAACCGAGAAATTTTAAAGATTTTCTCAATATAACAGAAAAAGATATGCTTGGTTATTGGAATAGGTACTGGGAAGAGGAAGAAAAAAAACTCAAAATAAAAGAAGAGAAGCCAAAAGAAATTCAGCCGGTAATTGAAGAAACAACAAATAAAAAGATCAATCAGTCTATCCTTGAAGGAATAGATTTAATAAACAATTCAATTGATTTTGCAGGTATTCTCAATTTTTATTCATCAATTAAAGACCCAAGAATGCTTTTGTCATTTAATGACAAAGTTTTCATCACGTGGGTTTTGCTTGAATACTTTGATAAGTTTTATTCTCCAATATTTGCTTCAAACAGTATTATTTATCAGGTTACCTTTAATGCTGGTCAGAGGGTTGATATAAGAGGAAATCTTAAAGATCTATATTATGAAATAAACACAAATTACAAAAATTTTAAGGAATATTTAACTATAGTTGGAGAACTTAATAAAACGGCTTCATCAACGATAGTTGGTTCAAAAGAACTTTTTTCTCTTTCACAAAAACTTGAGATGCAGAGAGCCCAAATATCAAAGAAGATAAGGACTGATGTAGCAATAGAAATGAAAAAAATTATGGACAACCTTGAAATGGTTTTTGTTGATTATAATTTTGAAAAGAAAATTATTCTTAATCCAGAAGAGATTATACCTCTTGAAGTAAATTTTTGTGGTAAAAAGCATAATGTGAGCAAAAAGGTAATAGATCTTTTTAAAGAAGCATATAATTTTGTGAGTGCATTTCATTTTATGCTTAACGATGGAGATCTGAGCGGAACACTTTTATCAGTTATTAAGCCAAAATATCTTTCTTTTGGTGAAAAAAAGTTGGAAGAAAAGAATGAGACTGTTCAGGCGTAGAAGGATCCTTTCTTATATTTTTATTTTTTTTATCTCGTTGATGTTAACTATCTGCCTCTCTATACTCTCTTTTTTGTATTTTGATGTTCCTATTTTTATTTTTTGCTTAATATTTTTTCTCTCTTGTTTTCTTTTTTTTTCAATTTGTTTTTTTATTTTTGCTATAAATAAAATAAAAAATATAAATTCTGACGTTGAGAAAGAAATTTTTGGGAAAAGGCTTTTTATACTTGACACCTACGAAGAAACACAAACGAAAAAAGCAAGTTTAAGCGAAAAAATTGAATTTTTACTTAAAAAAAATGAACAATTTATTCAATATTATAAAATTGAAGAAAAACGGCTTAAAAAAAATATAGTTTTTTTTGTTTTTCTAATTTCAATAATGACAATTATTAATTTATCATTTATAAACAAAATAAAAGATAAAATAGATAATATAAAAATATTTCTTGAATCTGATTTTAAGGTCAATATTCCTGAATATTACATCATCAATAAAGATATAAAAATAGAGTTTATTGATTACAAAAAATATGATAAGACAATAGTCTATATATCAAATTTAATATTTGAAGTAAGAACCAATCAGTTGATAATTCCAGAAAAACTTTCCTCAGATTCTCATTTGAACATAAAGATATTAGCACAGAAACACGGAATAACAAAAAAAATAATTGAAAAAACATTAAAAGGAACGACAAAATTTCTTCCAGCAAGAATTCAGTTGATAATAAATTATCCATTCATTAATCAGAGTTATGAAATAGAGGGAATACAAAGTGTTGAAGTCTATAAAGGAGCCAATATAAAGATAAAAGGCGAAATGACAAAAGAAATAAAGGAAATCATTTCAAAGAATTATTCATCTACTTTTGAAGGCAGAAATTTTAATACAACTATAAAAGTAGATAAGACACAGAGGGTAAACATAAAGCTAATTGCCTTTGATAACGATATTTATGAAATTAAAGACCTTGATATAAAATTACTTCCAAATTTTCCTCCCGAGTTGAAGATAGAATTTCCAAAAGAAGAGGTTATAATAAAGGCTTTTCCATGGAAACTTACGAGTTTACTCAGAGCTATAGACGATCAGGGAATAAAGAGAATAATTGTGAATTGTATAGTAGAGAATGAGGCTAACTATCTTAAAAATTTAAGTTATAAGCGAGAATTTCCTTACGAAACACCTATTTCTAAGGAAATAGAATATAAAATTTCTTATTCTTCGAGGGAGATTGAGCTTTTACCCGGAGATAGAGCTACTTTTTATGTCAAAGCTATAGATTTATTCGGTGTTTCTTCTAAGATAGAAACCTTTTCTATCTATGCACCGGGTTTTGAATGGATTGATAAAATGAGTGAGAGTAATATTAAACAGATTTATTCAATATTATCAAATCTTGCAAAATCGGATGTTTTTAATGAAAATATAGATTATAAGGGGATAGAGAAGGATAAGGCTATCTCTGAACTATCAAATCTTATAGAGAAATTAAATGAAACAGAAAAAATTTTTAGTAAAGATATGAGTTATGAAGAAACAAAAGAAATAATTGACAAAATGAAGGATATTACAAAAAAACTTGATGATTTTTTGAAGAACAAAGATGAGTTTTTTATGCCTATGGTTGGAGATAAAAAAAATCCTGTAGAGATGAGGTTTGATAATCCTAAAGAATACCTCTGGCAGATGGAAAAGCTACTTGATTCCCTTAAGAAACAAAAAGAATTTTTAAAAAAACAACTTCAGATTGAAGAAATGAAAAAATTACTTTCAAATCTGAGTGAAGAAAAGGATAAGCAAAAGTTTGAGGAAAAGCTACGTTCTTATAAGGATTATATAAAATCTAAAAAAGAAGAATTTGACAGAAATCTTATGAATGAGCTGGAAAAGGAAGCTGAAAATCTTGCTATGGAAAAAGAGGAAAGTTTTAAAAAGTCATTTGAACTTATTGAAAAACTTGCAGAAACAATCCAGCAGGGTAATAAAAAGCAGAAAGAGAATTTTAAAAAACAAACAGAGGATATTTTAACATTTATGATGGAAGAAACAATTCTCAATGCTATGGTTATAGAAAAGTTAAAAAAGAGTATTGGGAATTTTTATTTTCTTCCAGAAAATTCGGTTATAATAACAAAGTCAACTAAAGCTTCAGTTTTAAACCTCAAAAAGGTGTATAGAGAAAAACTCGGCTTCTATTTTCTTATCTATAAAGATTATTATAAGGTTTTATCAATACTTGATAAACTTGAGAAAGATATTACCGATCTTGAAGATCATTTAAGAGAAAAAAGGAATTTTAATTTCTTTATGAGTCTTCCAAGAGTTTTAATAGGATTTAATAAATTATATCTTTCACTGAGAGAATTTAATGATTTCTTGAATAGTAAAGAATTTGAAAATTTAACAGAGCAATCACAAACTATTTCTCTTGACAACATAATCAAAATGCAACAGATGATTACTGGTGGGCTTAAAAAGATGTTATCAGAAAAACAGGGTAGCCCTGAATATCAACAACTCAAGGAAGAACTCGAGAAATTACAAAGAGCTATAAATGAAAGTCTGGGGAAACTTCTTAAGGAAGGTAATCTATCAGGAGGAAAAGATATAGAAGAAGATATGAAAGACATCTTAAAGGATATAATTGAAGAAAAGGTTACAGATAAAACAATAGAAAAGAGCAAGAAACTTGAAGAAAAACTCCTTAAATCAAAAAAGGGACTTACAAAGAAGGGACTTGAGGAAGAAAGAAGGGCAGAAAGTGCAAAAGAATACGAAATAACACCTCCAGAGGATTTGATTTTTAAACCAGAACTGAAGAAAAATTTCTTTGACATTACAAATAAAGATTTACCTTCTTACTATAAAATAATGATGGAGAGATATAGAAGAGAAATGGAAAAGTAAGTTTTCAATATTTTATTTGAGCTTCACTGAGTAAATTTAAAAACTCTTTCGTAAAAGGAACTTCAAACTCAAGCCATTCTCCAGAAACAGGATGATTAAAGCCAAGTTTTTTGGCTATAAGGGCAAGAGCATTTTTCTTGTCCTTTGAATAGATTGGGTCTCCTATAATGGGGTGTCCTATATGAGACATATGAACCCTTATCTGGTGAGTCCTGCCAGTTTTTATTTCTACCTCAACAAGAGAGGCATCTTTGCCATAGCTTAATGTTCTGTAAATTGTTATTGCTTCTTTGCCTCTTGGATTTACTGCCATCTTTTTTCTATTGACTGGACTTCTTGAGATAGGTAGTTCAATCCTTCCTTCTTCAGGTGGGTGACCTTTTACGATGGCGTAATAAACTTTTTTTACGAGTCTTTGCTTGAAAGCATCAATAAGTTTATGATGAGCAATTTCACTTAAGGCTACAACCATAAGACCTGAAGTGTCTTTGTCAAGTCTGTGAACTATTCCGGGCCTTTCAATTCCACCTATAGAGGACAGTTTGCCCTCAAATTTATATAGTAGCCCATTAACAAGTGTATTATCAAAGTGTCCGGCTCCTATATGGACAGTAAGACCTGCTGGTTTGTTTATTACTGCTATGTCATCATCAGAATATAAAACTTCAAATTCAATATTTTCTGGCTTAAGTTCACACTTTTTTGGTTTTGGAATATCGAATTCTACATTATCATTTTCTTTTACTATATATGATAATTTTTCAAGTTTTCCATTCACATATATTTTTACTCCTTGAGATTTAAGTCCCGATCTTGTAATATTTATTCCAAAAATTTTACAATGGTCTATAACAACCTTATCAAGTCGATTTCCAGCAGAAGAAGCATTAACTACAAAATTCATATTTCTACACCTTTTATTTGAGAAATTGGGATATATTTTTCGTCCCATTCAAGCATGGCATTTATAAGTCTGAATCCCTTAAAGTTTTTTAAATCTTCAAGTAAAATATCTTCTTCATAGATAATGTTTTGTTCAATCAAAAATTGTCTTTTTGTTCCTTTGAGTAAAGGAAAAGCAGGGGTAAGCCATTTTTTGCCATCAAAGAAAACAATATTTGAAGCAAGAGTGTCTGTGGGTCTATTATTTTTTATAATCAAAATGTCATCACAGTTTTCTCTCTGGTTGAATAAACTTTCAAGGTTTTTTCTGTCAAGATATTTGAAAGAATAATCTATTTCGTTTGAAAAAACTATTTTCAAGCTATCTCTTTTTTTATAAATATATTCCTGAAACTCTATTTTTTCTATTTCTTTTGAATAGATAACCCTTACTTTATAAACTGTTTGCTTTAAATTCAAAGGGATTTTGATAATTTCATTAAGATCCATATCCTCTTTTATACCAAAGAGCTTTTCTCTTGAATTATTAAATCTTTTATTATGATATGCTATGTTCTGTAATTTATAGTCTTTAAAACAAATGCTTTCAACTAACTGGCACATAGATTTTATCCTTCATTTCAAAATATTCTTTTACTGGATTACTGTAAATAGTAATTCCACAGCCACTTCTATAATAAAATTTATCACTAATTTTTTCAATAAATCTTATCATTACAGCACTATCAAGTTTTTCTCCATCAAAATAACCAAAAATTCCACAATAATATCCTCTGTTTTCTCCTTCTACGTTTTTTATAATATCAAGAGTTTTAGGTTTTGGTGCTCCACTCACAGAGCCAGCAGGTAAAAGTGAAAAAATTATTTCTCCAATCCTTTTGTTGTAATCCTTTGAAAGCTCACCACATATTTCTGAACTTGTAGCAAACAAATCTCCTCTTGCTGTATGTATCCTTTCGACAAATCTGAATTTGTTAACCCAGACTTTTTTTGATAACCTGCCAATATCATTCCTGAGTAAATCTACAACAGTGATATGTTCGGCAAGCTCTTTTTTATTTTTAATTAACTTTGCTACCCCATATTTTGCTGAAATTGTGCCTTTCATCGGATAAGTCTTTATAATTCCATTTTCTATTTTGACAAAAGTTTCTGGTGAAAATACCACAAAACTATCTTTAACGTAGAGTTTATATTTTGCTTTTGAATGTAAAAATATGTCAAATAAGCCGACTTTTTCATCATAAAATTCTATTTCTGATTTAAATGTGAGATTGAGTAAATAAGAATTCCCTTTAATAAACTCTTTTTTTACCTCTTTTATTTTTTTGTTAAATTCAAAAAATGAGATTGTTTTTTTTCTCAGTTTAAAATTTTTCATTTCTTTTCTTGTGATTGAAAAATTTTTTATACCATCAATGTCATAACAAATTTCATCATTTTTTACTTCATCAAGCCTTAAGACTATTGGTTTTAAAAGTTCAAAGTCAATGATAAAGATAAAAGGAATTTTATTTTCTCCAAAAAAATTCATTTTTCTTGACATATTTATGATGGTTTCCATAAGCAATTATTATACAAAAACTTTTTCTTTTTGACAAAAATTTGAAATCTGGTTATAATATACTATATTGATATGTTAAGTAGGTTTTATGCTTAAAATTCTATTATTTTCTTTTGGAACTATTTCCTTAGGACTTGGAGTGATTGGAATTTTTTTACCAGGGCTACCAACAACTCCATTCTTAATCCTGTCAGCTACCTGTTATCTTAAGAGTTCTCAAAAATTTTATAACTGGGTGATAAATAATCCAATCTTTGGTAAAGATATTAAAAACTATCTTGAAAAAAGATCAATTCCTAAAAAAACAAAAATTAAAGCTATAATAATTGTTTTAATTATGCTTATATTTTCAATTATTTTTGTAAGTAAATTATACCTTAAAATAATTATTTTATTGGCTGGTTTAACTGGGATTTTTGTTTTGTTAAGGGTAAAAACAGAATGATTTTTTTTAATCATTTCTAATCTTTTTAATGATAAAAAAATAACAGAAAAATGTCAAAATATTCGAATAAACAAATTTAGTAACATTTTTTCATTGATTAAAATTTATCTTAATTATATAATAAAATATGTATAAAAATTTCTTAATAGGTTTATTTGTAATAAGTTTTGGGTTGATTTTTTTTGCGAACTGTGCCAAAAAGACAGTTCAGAAGATAGAAAAAGTAGAGATAATGCAAATCGAGACCAACAAGGTCTTCATACCAGAAGAGACAACAAATGAAATAAAAAAGATAAATCTTCTTATTTTACCTTTGAAAGATAAGTCAAACAAAAAAAATTTCCCTGCCTCAGGTAATATAAAAACCATAGTTTTTAATAGTCTTTTTGATTTTATAAGTATAGTTCCTTCGATTGAGATAAAAGAAAAAGATGAAGCAAATAAAATATATAAAGAATTTAAAAAAATAAATCCTGACGAGATTTTCAGTAAATATAATACAGAGGTTATTATTTTTGGGGATTACTATTTAAGCAAAAAAAAGAATAAAAAACCAGAGATAATAATAGATTTTTATATCTGGAACAGGGCAACAAACAGTGTAATAAAAACAAAATATGTTTCAAAGACAGAGGTAGAAATATTTGATGTTATTGATAATATGCTTGCAAAAATTATCAAAACTACCTTTAATGAAGATTTAAAAATTTCCTACCTTAATTTTGAAAATTTTGATATAAATGATGGGAAATACTATCTTATTATAAATGATAGAGTTGTATCTGTAGTAACAAATTCAGATTTCAGACTTTCTTTGAAAATCCTATCAGGTTTTGAGTATTTTGTTAAACTCAAAAATTTGAAAACTGACAAAATAGTTTTGAATACAAAAATTTCATTAAAATCTGGTGAGATTACGAATATAGAGCATAAGGCAATGGCTATTGTTAAATGTGAGATAACCAACAGAAAACAGGAAGATTTATTAAAAATATTTCTTGATGGAAAGGAGATTGAACAGGATAAATATTATAATATTCCCGCTGAAAAAGAATTAATTATAAGGGTAACTAATATAATAAATAATGATTCTTATGAATTAAAAGATTATATTTTTGATGGTGAAGAAAAAACTATCTTTCTACCAAAAGCATTAAAAATTATAAAAAAATTTGATATTTCTACGAGTTTTGGTGTAGGTGCAAAATCTTCTTTCTATTATTCAAATGAATACAAATTAATGAATAAAGAATCTCTTGTGTTTGATTTTTCAGTTCCTAGTATGAGCTGGGCACATATAGTTTTAATCCCTGATAATTCTGAAATTTTATGGAGCAAATACAATACTATTAACTTGTGGGTATATGGAAGAAAAAGTGGTAAAGTATTTCTTATAAAATTATTGGATAAAACTTACAATGAATTTATATACTTACTTCAGGATAATTGGGAAGGCTGGAAAAAAATATCAGTGCCATTTAGTAATTTTAAACATTCTTCTTATTATTTCGATAGCTTCAGAATAAATAAAAAAATAAAGTTTCCAGTTAATTTATTAGTATTTGAAGCTAATTCTTATCCACCTATATATAATTATGGAAATTCAAGGATTATAATTAATAAGATAGAGTTATCTCTCGAATAAATTATTCAATCAAAACCATCTTTAAAAATATTTAAGCAATAAAAAATTAATTTTTCTTGATTTTTTTAAGAAAACTGTTTATATTTAAAGTGGACGGACAAGTCCGTCCACTTTATGTTAATTAAAGAGGTAAGAATGCTTGATAAATTAGAAAATCTTTCAGAAATTGACAAAAAAATACTTGAGGTTTCAAAACAGGAATTTCTTGAACATGGTTTTTTTAAGACCAATCTTGATAATATTGCATTAAAACTCAAGATAGGTAAAGGTACAATATATCGTCATTTTGGCAAAAAGCATACATTATTTCTATCAATAGTAGCTTATATGCTTAAACTGAATTGGTTGTCGTCAAAAGAATTAATTTCGAAAGAGCTTAATTTTTATAAATCTTTTGATATTTTTATAGACAATTTGATAAATTTTAATAAAGAAACAAGCAGATTTTTTTCTGCTGTTTTCTCTGAACAGGTATGGAATGAGATACTGAAGGCAAAGAAAAAAGATAAACAAATTAAGGAACTTATGGATTTTATAATGAATTGCAGAAAAAATGCCATTGATATGATTGCTGAGATTCTTGAAAAGGGCAAAAAAGAAAACCTTATAAACAAGAATGTAAATTCATTAATACTTGGGGAAATAATTTTGATAACTTTGAATCAATTTATACTTTCTTTCTTTATGGAAAAGAAATTGAATAAAATAGAGTATTCAATTGAAGAGGCTACAAAAGTTCTTAAAGAATTTATCCTTAGAGGAATTGGATATAAAAATATTTAATTAGGGGGAGCAAATGAAACGAATAATTGCTATATTATTTCTTGTTTACGGAAGTATTTTTGCAGAGATAACAACCTTATCCCTGTCCAACGCAATAGAGCTTGCATTAAAAAACAATATAACAATAGCTCAATTTGAAAAAGATATGTTAATAGCCGAAGCACAATATAAACAGGCTTTTTCTGATCTTTATATGCCTTCTGTTTCGCTATCTGCATCCTTCACTCTTTTAGACCCAAAAACAGTTGATAATGCTAAAATGGTTACTCCTTCTTATGGCACAATTGTTACCAATATGCCTGTTTTAAATGGTGGTGTGCCGACTGGAGAGGTTGTCCCTGTCCCAATGTTTTTGCCCACAGGAGTTACAACGAATCAGACAGCTTTTCAGGACAATTATAGTGTAGGACTTTCAATAACCAAGCCTATATTTACTGGTTTTAAGTTAATGAATAATTCAAAGATTAAAAAACTCAATTATGAATTAGCCCGACAGAAATATGAAGATAAAAAAAGGGAAATAGTAACAACAATTTCAACTTCGTTTTACAACATTCTACTTCTTAAAGAAAATATAAGGGTAATAAATGAGCTTGATAGAAGTTTAAAAGAAAGATGGAATTATGCTGAATCGGCTTACAAGGCTGGAATAGTTTCAGAATACGATAAAATCAGAGCAGAAGTCGCATACAAAAATAACCAGCCGAATTTAATCAAACTCAACAATGCCTACAAAACTGCAAAGATTAACTTTTTAAATCAGATTGGACTTACAAACTACGATGAAATTGAACTTTATGGAAACATACTAGATTCAACAAACATTGTTGTGGAAGTTTCATTTGAAGATGCCTTACAAAGGGCTATTTCAAATGATATCAATCTTAAAAGTATAGAAATTTCAATTGAATCTCTGAAAATCACAAAAGAAATCAATGCGGCTTCAAAATATCCAACTGTCGCAGCATTTTTTAACTATAAATATGACTACAAGAAAGAAAAAACAACAGATGAAGATAGAAAATGGATTGATTCGTGGAGTACTGGCATTCAACTCTCTATGCCGATAGATCCATGGATTCCTGGATCAAAAACTCAATATGCTGATACAGAAATAACAGAAAATATAAATAAGCTTGAACTTACAAAAAAACAGATAATCGATGGAATAAATCTTCAGGTAAGAAATATTTTTCTCCAGATAGCTCAGTCAAAAGAGCTTATCGCAAGTCAGTCTGAAAGTGTTCGACAGGCAAAATTGGGCCTTGATATAGCAAATAGAAGATATAGATCTGGAGCATCTTCAACTCTTGAAGTTACAGATGCAGAAGTAAGCTATAATCAGGCGCAGGTGAATTATCTACAGGCTATTTATGAATATTTTTCCAACGAATTACAGCTTAAGAAAATCATTGGGGAGTAAATGCAAAATCTTGAAGAATTACAGAAGGAGTATTACGAGTTTGTTAAAAAAACTCCACCAGAAATTCAGAATATTATAAATGGAAAAGATGTTCTTAAGGTGGAAAAAGAATTTTTAGAAGAATTTAAACCAAAAAGGGTGTTAGATATAGGCTGTGGAAATGGAGAGCGTATCTTTCCATATTATGAAAAAATAGGGTGTGATTTTCTTGGCATAGAAAGAGAGGAATCTTTAATTAAAAACTCAAAATATTCTCATAAAATTATAAATGGAGATATAACAGATAAAGATTTTTTGCCGCCTAATTTTGAGTATGATTTAATTGCTCTCTGGGGGGTTATAATTTCCGCTATTACAGATGAAAAAAGAAAGTTTATGTGGAGTAATATTGAAAAACTTATAAAGAGAATGAAAAAACCTGCCCTCGCTTTTACCACAATCACTTCTTTTGATTGGTTTAAAGATAGTCTTAAAGGAAAGGTTGTTCGTATTCATAATACTGCCCCACCACAATACTTCCCGAGTGAGAAAGAGTTGCACAATATCTTTACAGAACTTAAGATAAAACTATCCAGAACCTATTCAGATGATAAAATAACACTATATTATTTGACAAGATAATAACAGTTCAAAGTTAAAAGTTCAAAGTTCAAAGTTGTGCTTTGACGAAGGCTTTAAAAATGATGCTTTTCTTTTATACAAAAAGGAAAGTTTAATTTTTAAATTTTTGTTTGGTTTTAAACCTCTGCCGGGTTTCTACTCTGTAAGTGGAGATTTTTCCTATATCCTATTGCTTTACTAAGGCAATCAGGATGATTGCCGATGAGGTGAATTTGTTGTTTTTGACTATGAGTGAGGCAGAATTTTATCAGTGGCTACCGTGC